>DURJ01000078.1 GCA_012837285.1 Bacillota bacterium | reverse complement strand
GCCCATATTACCCCATTCGGCTATTCTCAGCCAACCGTCACCTTTGTCCGTAGCGCTCGGCCAAATCCTGCGCTTCCCGCTCCACAATCTCCGGCGGCAGTACCACCGGCCGACCGATAAGATGAGCGAAGATATAAGTCTTGGCACTGGCCTCCAAGAACTCACTGTTGCTAAAAGCCTGGGCCAAATCCTTACCGGTACAGACAGCACCGTGATTAGCCAGCAAAACGCCGTTACGTGGTCCCAAAGCTGCCACTGCATTCCGGGCCAATTCCTCTGTACCGATACTGGCATAATCAGCAGTCTTAAGTCCGCCGCCGAACACAGCGACAAAAGTGTCTAAGATAGGCGGAAACTCCTGCCTGATGGCGGCAATGGCCGCAGTAAAAACGGCATGAGTATGAATTACCGCGTTCACATCGGGCCGAGCCAGATAAATCAAGCGGTGCAGATGGCGCTCAATGGAGGGCGTACGGGTACCGGCCAGCTTCTTCCCGGCCAAGTCCAGCATCACAATGTCGTCTGCTTGGATCTCCGGATAAGGAATACCGCTGGGCGTAATAAGAAAAGCATCTTGGCCCGGCACTCGCGTACTAATATTCCCACCGGTACCAATGACCAATCCGCTGGATAAAAGTAGATTTCCGTAGTGGATTATTTCCCAGGTGCCAGGCACCTGGGAAAACCTGTTATTCCGTAGCGTAGTCATCGAAATACCCCTGTACCAACACTATCGGTGTACCCTTGTCGCCACTGCCGCTGGTTAAATCGCACAAGCTGCCCAGCAGATCCGTCAGCCGTCTGGGCGTTGTGCCTAGCGATTCCACCGCTTCCACAGTGCCGGTCTTCTTTTCCCTGAGCCTTAGTTTAATAGCTTCGTTCACCTGCTCGTGCCCTAGCCTACTCAGCTCATTATCGGCAATATACTTGAGCTTAACCTCGTGCGGCGTCCCTTCCAGTCCTTTGGTATAGCCCGGTGACACCACCGGATCGGCCAGCTCCCAAATCTTCCCCTGCGGATCCTTGAAAGCACCGTCGCCGTAGATCATCACTTCCACGTGCTTGCCGGTTTTGTCTTTAAGGACTGCTTGGACAGCATCTACAATCCGCTGGCAATCCCGGGGAAAAAGCTTGATGGTATTGTCAGTGGCTAAATTAGACCCCAGTAACCCAAAGTCCGGACTGTACCCGCTGCCGTTCACCGGCTTTGTCAAGATATCATCCAACCCTCGGACTACAGTTGCTCCCGCTCTCTTTAAAATCCTTTTTGTTCGTTCCCGGGCATGAACATTGGCCACCAACACTTCCGGGCTAAAGTCAAGGGCTACCCTGGGGTCGTTGGCAAAGTAAATAACTATATTGTCGTTTACAGCCAGTTCTTTATACATGCGCACATAGTCTATGCCGGTAAAAGGGTGTCTGACATGGTCGCCAAAGATCTTCCGGTACCTGTCTTCCGTCAACACATCAGTATACGGATTCAAACCCGCCTGGTCCATGATATCCATATCCATGAGCGAATTCCCCATTTCATCGGCGGGGTAGCTTAGGAATAAGTAAATTTTTCTCTCGCTCCTGGCTATCCCTTTTAAAATGGGGGCAAACCTGTTTCGACTAAGTATTGGAAACACCACCGCCATATCACCGCTAAACTTGTCCTTTATGTCCAGAGCTACATCCTGGATAGACACATAGTTCCCCTGAGCCCGTGCCACCAAAGATTCGGTTATACCGATCACCGCTCTATCTTGCAAGCAAAAGTTCTCCCTCTGCACAAACCGTAGAACCGAATCAACAATAACAGCTACTACATCGTCCCCCTCCTGGACAATGGGAGCTCGAATTCCGATGGCAACGGTACCTATTGTTCTAACCATATCTTAACCTCCCTCGCTATCCCAGCGACGATTTAGGGATTGCAGGCCGAGAACCGATAAATACCCCTCCCAATTAAAATAGTATATCAGACTACCGCAAAAAAATCTCAACAATATTCGCCGGAAAAATCAGTCCTTAATATGGATTGTGTCTATTCAGGGGTAAATGGCGTTATTAAATATCCAGCAATGCCCGTGGCACGGCAAATGAACAGATTACCCGTCATTCCTATTCCGAAGAAGCAAAGCGACAACGAAGAAGAGTTTTTGTGGCAATGGTGTGAAGGGGCACTTGTTCCACATACTTGTACCCGCTTCCTTGACTTTCTGATTACCCCTGAATAGACACTATGGATTAGGGGCTGCAAGTATGGTACCATATGGTATACACAGGCAGAAACAAAGTATGATAAGTGGTGAGCAGGACTGAGAAGGGAGGGTTAGTCAATGAGTTTTTGGAACCAGGTTAAACAACAGGCCGGTACACTGAAGGCGAAAACAGCCGAGAAGACACAGGAATGGCGGCTGCAAAACGAGATCAACGACATCCGGGTCCAAATCCAAAAGAAGCAGAATTCCCTGGGAGCACTGGTGTATCAGAGGCACAAGGAAGGCCGGGAGGATTACGACGCGTTGCTGCCTATTTTTAAAGAAATCGAAGCCTTGGAGCAGGAGATTGTCGAGATCGAGCAAAAGTTAGCTGAGCTAAAGATTAAGCCTGGCACATGCCCCAACTGCAACTACGAGAATATTCCCGATGCCCGTTTTTGTGCCAGCTGCGGAGTGCCTCTGCGGGAAGCTGCCGACACCCTGCCAGACGAGCCCAAAGAAGAGCCTCCAGCTGTAGTTTGCCCCGAATGCCAAGCTGAGCAGCCCCATGGGGCTAAGTTTTGCGCCCAATGTGGTCATACATTAGAATAAGGCATACCGGCACCGCTTAATCTACAGGCTAACCACATTACCAGCTTCTATGTAAACAGGCAAAGCCCCTGCCGTCGGCAGGGGCTTTGCATTCTCATATGATACCAACACTTGTCTTTATCCTAGTCTCGCTGCCCGACTAGAAGCTCCAGTTTGCCGTTAGATGCAAAAAGATAGACTTCGTCATATTGTATACCCGCTGCTGTAAGTTGCTCCTCCAGTTGCTCCCAATCCAACCCTGTCACCCTTGCCGCCAAGCCACAACTGGAGCTGATTTGCCGCGGCACCGGCATTAACTGAAAGCCCTCTATTTTGGACTTAAATGTACGGTCACATTTAAGAGCTTGGTGGGTGGAGGGAAAGGTTACTACCAAAGCCGTTGCCACTTTAGTTTCGTTTTTCACTTTTCTCTGTTAGCTCCTGGTTAGTCGAATCACGTGGTCTTCGCCTTCCGGTATTACCTCCACTTGACAACCGGCCGAGCGACCAAAACGACTCACGTTCTCCCGGGCCGCCCCGTTATCAACTAGAACTTCTATTACCTTCTCCTTTGTTCCCTCCACTGCCTTTTTGGCCAAGACCACCGGTTGGGGACAAGACAATCCCCGCGCATCTACTTTATAAGGCATGTTGTGCTTCCTCCTTCGTTTTTGCTGTTACAGCCTTAGGCATGCTTAGATAGCCAATGGCAGCTGCTACTATAATACCCACCAAAACAGCCACTTTGCCGTTAATCGTCACTCCAGCCGGTGAGGCCGCAATGGCAAAATTGTGGGCAAAGGCACCACCGGTCAACATGCCAAGAAAGGCAATAGCGGCATCGGCATCGCCTTCTCCCGCCAGTATGCATTGACGTAAGGGACAACCACCCAACAGCACAGATCCCAACCCGACCAGCACCATGCCAAGAAAATTCCAGAGACCATCGCTATGGGCCACCGGCTGCTCAGCAAAGCCTAGTTTGAAGGAGCTAACAGCCATGTTGAGCACCAAGGCCACCACAAAAATCATAACAAAGCCGCGAAACAAATGCGGATCGCGAATCAGAAATAAATCACGGATACCGCCCGCCATGCACAGGCGCGACCGCTGGGCTAACATCCCTACCACAGCACCTGCCACCAGGGCCATCAGCCAGGGAGCATGCATGGACCCCGGCCCCTTTTGGCTAAAAAAGATAAACTGCGGTGCCGTTACCAACAGAATCAGAAGTGCCACCGCCACTGCCGGCAGCACATAACCATTAATCGCCGCCACTTTGCCGCTTCGCCCCAAGGAAAACCCATTTCGTAAGAATTGCAGGCCTACCCAGATTCCAACTACAAAACCAATCAACCCAACTAATGCGTTCAAGTCGCCACCGGCCAAGCGCAAGACCATGCGCAATGGGCAACCTAGAAACACCAGCGCACCCAACATAACAAAGAACCCTAGAGTGAACCTAAGTAAGGGCGACGAACCACCGCGAGCCCTAAACTCCCCGCTGCCCACCGCCACCAGAAAAGAACCTAGAATAAAGCCCGGCACCTCTGGCCGTATGTACTGCACCACCTCGGCCCGATGCATTCCTAAAGCACCGGCAATGTCGCGGATAAAACAAGCCACACAAATACCCATGTTGGCTGGATTACCGGCCTTCATTAACCATACGCTAAGAGCACCGACCACTGCCCCCGCTGCTAAGACAACCTTTTTTTGATTCATTAAGCATCTCCCTCTTTCGCTTTCAAAATACGGCCTTAGTCTCATTATAAAAGCCTCAAATTAGACAAAGCAAATAGCATTTATTAATGCCTCCAATACCTCGTATTACTATGAGTAATAGCTCCTTGACAGAGCTGTTAGGGGATGGGATACTTGCAAGTGGGAGACATAGGGGGGAATACGCCGATGGAGCTAAGACAACTTACGATGTTCTTAACTATATCTAATTGTGGCACGTTTTCCGAAGCGGCCAAACGGTTATTTCTCTCCCAACCGACTCTAAGCGTCCAGATAGCGGCTTTAGAAAAAGAGTTGGGAGTAAAACTATTTGAACGGCAGGGAAAAAACCTGGCACTTACTCCGGCCGGACAAATTTTAACCCGTTATGCCAGCGATATGCTGGGGTTAAGAGATCGCGCCTTACAGGAGATCGCCCACTATAAGAATACCATTGCTGGCACTATCAGATTGTTTTCCAGTACGGTACCGGCCGATTACATATTGCCGCCCCTCATTTCCAAGTTTTTGCAGCTTCATCCTGAGGTGTACATCGAGTTACTGCGGTCGGACTCCAGCGCCGTCTGGGACAAAGTTTTAGCCTATGAAGCCGACTTTGGTATTGTTGGCACTTACCAAAACCTAGGTTCCATAGAATGCACACCGTTTTATGATGATGAAATAGTCATCATAACCCCAGCCACCGATAAGTACATGCGGTGGCCTCCGGTCATAGACCTTTCTATCTTATTGGAGCAACCGTTGGTGGTGCGTGAAGTTGGTTCCGGTACGCAAGAAACTTTCGAGGACGCCCTTGCCAAGCAAGGCTTCTCTAGCAATAAGTTGAAGGTAAGGACCCGGCTGGAAAGCATGGAAGCTGTCAAAACTGCTGTCTTATCTGGGCTGGGGCTGTCAGTAACTTCTCGGTTGGCGGTCAAGGCGGAACTAGCGACAGGAACACTGCTGGCGTTCTCGGTTCACGGCCTAAATCTAAAGCGTAAGTTCTATCTCATCAAACAGAAGAAGAAGGTACTATCGCCAGCAGCCGATGCCTTTTTTCACTTTATTTTAGCCGATCATAGGGGGGAATAACATGAACGTACGTAAGGTGTTCTTGGATAACGCTGCTACCTCCAATCCAAAGCCGGAAACTGTTCGGCAAGCCATGATGGATTACCTGTGCAACGTAGGGGCCAGCCCCGGGCGCGGCGGCTACAACCTTAGTCTGGAAGCCGGGCGCATTGTGCTTCAGGCACGGGAAGCCATCCATAACCTTTTTAATGCCCCCTCGGAAGACCATATTATCTTTACCCCCAACGTCACCTACGCCCTCAATCTGGCTCTGCAGGGACTGCTGCGACCGTTCGATCATGTCATAACCACCGGTATGGAACACAACTCCGTCATCAGGCCTCTGCGCGCTCTGGAACAAAAACGCCAAGTTGAAGTTACCGTTGTCCCCTGCGACCGCCAAGGATATTTAGATCCCCAGCACCTGAAGGCAGCACTTAAGCCCAACACCAGGCTTATTGTGTTCACTTATGCTTCTAATGTAAGCGGAACCATCCTGCCCCTGGCCGACATCGCCGCCATAGCCCATGAAGCCGGCGTCTTAGTGGTGGTAGATAGCGCCCAAACTGCCGGCGTCTTGCCGCTTGATTTCCAGCGCCATAACTTGGACGTCTTGGCCTTTACCGGCCACAAGAGCCTCTACGGTCCTCCTGGGACCGGCGGCTTAGTAGTCAGCCCCCAGGTAGCCGAGGAGATGGAACCCCTGGTTTTTGGCGGCACCGGCAGCAAATCAGACGACGAACACCAACCTCTCTTTTTGCCCGACAAATTTGAAGCTGGCACTGCCAATACAGTGGGGCTGGCCGGGCTGCTGGCCGGAATAGAATTCATTACCGCCACCGGCCCACAACAAATCGCCGCCCACGAACGGCATTTGGCCCACCTATTCATCAACGGACTCCGCAAAATGCCCCATCTAAAACTACATGGGCCCACCGTCGACCAAGACCGGGTCGCCACCGTCTCCATTACCGTTCCCGGCCACGACCTGGGATCGTTAGCCTACCGACTGGACGTGGAGTACGGCATTATGGTCCGCTCCGGCCTGCACTGCGCCCCACTGGCCCACAAAACCCTGGGCACCTTCCCCGAAGGGACTTTACGCTTTAGCTTCGGCTACTTCAACACCGAGCACGATGTTCTCTACAGCCTCGATGCGCTTAAGAACTTGACTGCGTGAGACTTCCAAACGAAAAAGTACATGTTTTCAGTTCCGAAAAAAGCCCCTGAAGCAACAGCGCAGCTCTTTGGCTGTCTGCTTCAGGGGTTTTTGTTGGGATAGGGGGTGCAAAAGAACAAATCAGAGTCAATAAGTCACCCGATGGCACGCCACCAAATGATCTACACTCACTTCTTTAAGATCTGGCTCTGTTTCTTGACATTCTCTGCCAGCTTGCGGACAGCGCGGATGAAAACGGCAGCCGGACGGTGGATTTATCGGGCTGGGGACATCCCCTTCCAGGGTGAAGCCCCGTCTTCCACTTTTTGCTTTAGGAACCGGGATCGAGGCCAGCAAAGCCTTTGTGTAAGGATGAGCCGGCTGCTGGAACAAATCGCCAGTAGCAGCCACTTCAACAAACTTGCCCACATACATTACGGCCACGCGATCGCTTATGTAACGGACCACGCTCAGGTCATGGGAAACAAACATGTAGGTTAAGTTAAACTGTTCCTGCAGATCTTTAAGCAGATTCAACACCTGAGATTGAATAGACACGTCCAATGCCGATACTGGTTCATCGCAGACAATAAACTCCGGGTTTAGAGCCAAAGCCCGGGCTATGCCAATTCGTTGTCGCTGGCCACCGCTGAATTCGTGCGGATATTTTTGGGCGTAAGCACCGCTTAAGCCCACTAAGCCAAGCAGCTCGTTAACCTTCTGCTTCTGCTCGGCTCTAGAACCCAGGCCATGTATAATCATGGGCTCGCGGATAATGTTGGATACCGTCATGCGCCCATTGAGAGACGCATAGGGGTCCTGAAAAATCATTTGCATATTTCGGCGCAGCTGTCGCAATTCTTGTTTGGAAAACAAAGTGATGTCCCGACCCCTAAAAGTCACCTTCCCACCTGTGCATTCTAACAAGCCTAACAAAAGACGACCCAAGGTGCTTTTGCCACACCCACTTTCACCCACCACACTGAAAGTCTCTGCTTTTTTAATGTCAAATGAAACACCGTCCACCGCCCGAACATGACCGGTGGGTTTCCCGAACATTCCTGACCCTATCGAAAAGTATTTCTTAACCTCTATCGCTTCTAACAAAGGTCCGGCCATGGCTAAGCTCCCTCCCCCGCTAGATACCAGCAACGAACATAATGTTCGGCTCCTACAGCTTCCAAGTAAGGCGATTCATGTATGCACACACTTTGGGCCAATGAACAACGAGGATGAAAAGCACATCCTTCGGGCATCTGGAGAGGGTGGGGTACAGAACCGGTAATAATGTGCAACCGCTCGGGATTACCTTGTATGCTCGGTATGGATTTCAATAAACCCTTAGTATAAGGATGCTGGGGTTGCTCAAATATGGTCTTGACGTCGCCTTTTTCCACTATCTTACCGGCGTACATAACTGCCACTTGTTGGGCCATCTCGGCAATAACTCCTAAATCGTGAGAAATAAGTATAAGGGCTGTTCCCAGCTTTTCTTTAAGATTGGTCATTAAGTTGAGTATTTGAGCCTGAATGGTTACATCTAACGCCGTTGTCGGTTCATCTGCTATGAGTACTTTGGGATTACAGGCTAGTGCCATGGCAATCATTACTCGTTGTCTCATACCGCCTGACAGCTGGTGCGGATAGTCCTTAAGCCGTTGCCGGGGAGCAGGAATCTTTACCATGGCCAAAGCTTCTGCTGCCATAGCAGTTGCTTCCCGCCGGTGGACACGCCCGTGAATCATGAAACTCTCCGCCACTTGGTCACCGATGGTATAAACCGGATTAAGCGATGTCATCGGTTCCTGGAAAATCATAGAGATTTCTCGTCCGCGGATAGCCCGCATCTCTCTCTCACTTTTCTGTAGTAAGTTCTTCCCTTCGAACAGCACTTGTCCCCTCCTGACTCTGGCTGACAACGGTAACAAGCGCATTATGGTAAGAGCGGTTACGCTTTTGCCACAGCCACTTTCTCCGACCAACCCGAGAGTCTCACCGGGACTAAGGGAAAAAGAAACATCCTGCAAAGCATGAATAGTTCCCTCATGAACATGAAAGGCGGTACTAATATTGTCCACTTCTAGCAATGTTCCGCTCATGGTCTTCCTCTCCAGTCGTTAGTTTTGCTTCTTCCTGATTTTAGGATCCAGGATGTCTCGCAAACCATCTCCGAGCAAATTCAATGCCAGAACACAAACAACAATAACTAGGCCCGGAAAGCTTATCATCCAAGGAGCACGTCGAATAAAAGTACGCCCCTCCTCCAGTATATTGCCCCAGCTGGGTATCTCCGGTGGTACTCCTACCCCAAGGAAACTCAAGGAGGCCTCAGAAAGCACAGCATAGGCAAAGATCATAGTTGCCTGGATAATAATAGGTGCTACGCAATTAGGAAGTATGTGGACCATGATGATTCTCAAATCGCTAGCACCCATTGATTTGGCCGCCTCAATATATTGTTGTTCCTTTTGAACCAAGACAGCGCTGCGTACCACTCTAGCCATACGGGGTGAATAGACTATCGCCAGTGCTACAACAACATTAATAAATCTGGCCCCCAGTGCAGCCATGATAGCAATTTGTAAGATAATAGCCGGAAAAGCCATCATCCCATCCAGTATACGCATGACCACATTATCGACAACACCGTAGAAGCCTGCCAGCAAACCCAGCATAACACCTACAACGGTGGTAATTGTGACAACACACACCCCTACTCCTAACGAAACCCGGGTCCCATAAAACACTCGGCTAAAAACGTCGCGGCCAAAGCCGTCAGTGCCAAAATAATGGGCCGGGCTTGGCGGCTGCAACCGCTTGGCAGGAGTCATATGATTGGGATGATAAGGAGCAAGAAAAGGTGCCAATACTGCTACCACTGTAAGAATAGCGATAACAGCAGCCCCGAATACTGCCCCTTTGCTTTTACTCAGGGCTCTTAAATAGTGTCGCACCAGACTGCCATCCTTGGCTAATAGTACGATTCCTTCATCGCCCATAGACAACTGCCTCCCTAAAATCGTATCCGGGGATCAAGAAAGGCGTACATAATATCAATAACCAGATTAATAAGCACGTAAGCACTGGCTATATAAAGAACAATGCCGGATATCAAAGGATAATCGCGCCGAAATACGGCGGTAATGAGCAACCGTCCTATGCCAGGAATGTTAAATATCTGTTCTGTAACAACTGCGCCTCCCATTAGATTAGCTAAACACAAACCAATTACTGTCACTGTGGGGATAATTGCGTTTTTTAAGGCGTGTTTAAATGTAACCGCCAGGCCGCTGGCACCTTTAGCTTTGGCGGTTCGGACATAGTCGCTCTGAAGAACTTCCAGCATGTTGGCTCGGGTCATCCTCGCTATGGCCGCAGCTTGCCCGGCACTCAAAGAAATGGCTGGTAGTATTAGATACCGCATGGAGGCCCCCATTCCGTACCGCGCTACCGGGGCGTAGCCGGCCACCGGGAAAAAGCTGGAAGGAAGAGCCACCTTCAGTATCAGCATCAAGCCAAGCCAGAAAACAGGAATAGCTACTCCTAAAGTACTGAGGCTCATGATCAGCTGATCCAAAAGGCTGTTGTGCCAAGCAGCAGCAATTACTCCGGCACTTATTCCTACGGTGACAGCCACAACCAACGCCAGCAGTGTAAGTAACAACGTAGCTTCTAAATGTTGGTAGATGGCCTTGGTCACAGGCATGCGCAGAAAAATAGACTTCCCCAGATCTCCTTTAATTACGTTCCGAAACCATTCGGTTATTTGCTTTAGAATTGGTTCCTTTAGCCCCATCTGCTCCGCCAGTTGCTCTATTTCTTCAGTTGTGGCTTCCGGTCCCAGCATCATAGCGGCTGGGTTACCTGGCAGAAGTCTCATCAGCACAAACACAATTACCGCCACAATAAGTAATACTGGTACAAGAGCCAGTAAGCGTTTGGTAATATACCTGGCCATTGTGCCCCCCCTTGCCTAATGCCAAGGATCTTTAGGTTTCCCATGGGTGTATCCCATGGGAAACCTAAAGTGGAACCAAACCTATTTTCAGTTATTCCTCTAACCAAACATTCCAGAAGAAAATCTCGTTCATATTCATAAACCCGTGCACGTCAGGTCCCAATAGCCTGAGATTTGAGTAATCACCTATTTTTACCACCGGTACGTCATCGTAGAAAATCTCCTGAATTTTTTCCATGGCTGCATAGCGGTCATCAAAGTTGTCGTTTTGCTCCATTTCTTCAAGCAGGGCTTGCACCTCTTCATTTTCCCACCAGCCGGCATAGCTCGGTCGTAGAAATGCCATCATAGTCGGGTCCGCCCTAAAGGTAAAGCCGGTGCTAAAAGCTTCCCAAAGTTCAGAGTTAGAACGCCGCTCAGTCACAGTAGCCCATTCCATTCGCTGCAGGTCGATGTTAAATCCAGCCTGTTCCAATTGGTTTTTTGCCGTTAACGAGAAATTGTACTCCAAAGGACCTGTCATCCAGCGAATAGGTTCGCCTTTATATCCAGCCTCAGCCAGTAGGTTTTTGGCCCGTTCGATATCCTTCTGGTTATACAATTCATCGCCGGCATTACTCCACCAAATCTGCTCCTTAAACATAATACTGGGATCAAGACGCCAAAAATCCCGATGGCCATAACCGGCATCCATGATGGGCTCCATATCTAGAGCTGCCAAAAAAGCTTGCCGGATGAGTTTGTTCGCCATTGGTCCTTGCTTTTTGTTAAGCACCACTGAAAACCAACCGCGGGGCTGTGAGGCAACAGCTACTAAACCGGGTAGGTCCTTAAGGCGGTCATACTCGTCCACAGGAACAAAATCAGCAAAATGGAAATCCCCACTCTCTACTCCGGCCACCCGTACCGAAGCATCTACGATGAAATGAAAGTATAGCTCATCCACGAATGCTTCCTTAGCTCCACCATAACCAGTAGCAGCAAATTCCACCGGCTTGTAGTTCTCATTCTTTTTCAGCTTGATATATTGATTGGGAACCCATTCCACAAATTCAAACGGTCCGGTGCCGATAAATTCGTCAACCGACTCGGCGCCGGCGTCAGCTACAATTTCTTCCGGATAGATGGCCGCCCCGCCATTGGGGATAGCCAGATAAACAAGCAAAGTTCCCACTGGCTGGGTCAGTTTAATTGTCAACCCATAAGATCCATCAGCTTCTATATAATCGATATTCTTAAAAAGCGCCTTACCATTGCTGGAAATTTCACCCCAGCGTTCGAGCGAAGCTACCACGTCAGCCGATGTGAGTTCCTTGCCGTTATGAAATTGAATACCTTCTCGTAGTTTGATGGAGTAAGTAAGTTTGTCTGCGCTTATCTCAGGCGTTTCGGCAGCCAGCATAGGTATCACGTCAAATTCTTCGTTAAGCGTGTACAGCTGTTCGAAAATGTGCCAGCCCACATGATAGACCAAGGTTGTAGTGGACACATGCATATCGATAGCCGGTGGCTCCGCATCGATTATTACTTTAAGCGCTCCTCCGTATGCCGGCTCGGCGTTCTTAGACTCCGATTCCTTTTCTGGCCCTGTAGGTGTACAACCAAACAGACTTATAACCAAGAATGCCACACATAATAGGCACACTATTCGTATCATTTTGCCTATTTTTACCGTACGATCTCCTGACACAGTACTTAACCTCCCTCCAGATAGTATCTAGTCATCATTTGGCAGCGACGTCAACAGTCCCTCGTTCCATTGGCAAAGATTAATCAACCGCCCTGGCACCTCTGTTAAAGAAGGTGCTGTCTCTTAAATTAACTACCCGATAGTTGACTTTACTTTGGCGTAAGACCTTCACCCCCCTTTCCGTAGTTAAGATATGGCCGGGCCTGGTCAGCGGTATCCCTTCTAGAGCTGAAAACTGGCCAGCGATAACAGTTGCGTGTACACGGCCAGTACAAGGATGGACCACAATGACATCAGCGTCGGCCCCGATAGTCAAATGGCCCTTGTTGGTAAAGCCGAACATGCAAGCCGGATTGTAAGCTAGCTTGAGTACCAGTTCCGATAAAGTAAGGGCTCCGAATTGAACTAAGGCCAAGCCATGCGATAAGATGACATTTCGTGGAATTGCCCCGCCATCGCTACTTATGGCATCAACAACAAACTCCCCCGAATCATGTTTTTCGGTGGCGCAGATCAAGGCAGCAGACCTTAGGTTGGCCGGAAAAGATACGCCCACCTGAGTATCTTCAGCCAGCCAGCAGCGATACGCCTCTTCTTTCCATATATGCTGCATTGTTCTGCCCACAAGACTATAGACGGCTGCCCGCCCGTCTAGCAAAGCCTGCCTTAACCCAGCCTCGTTGATTGGATATCCCAAGGCTTTCAGGCAGTTTCTCGTTACATGGCTCGCCGGTAATCCGTTCTCTCCTATGCGTCCGCTGCAGCCATTGAGCGGTGCCAGATGTGACTCCGACACAAGATTTTGTGCCTGCTTTAATATCGACAAGGCGCGCCCTATTTCCACCAGCGGTTCATCGATCAGACCGCGGCAATAAGAATTAACATGGGCAATATGTAATGGATGTCCAGATGCTAACTGAATCGCTTCTTCCAGGCCTAGAATATTGCTGCCAGTCTTGGTGCTACCCACATGGAAAGCTACATATGCACCTGACTCTGCGGCCGCCTCAATAACATTGGCTATTGTCTCCGGGGTTAGGGGATAATGTCCACCCAACAGCTTAACGCCTAAAGAGCCTTTATCTAATGCCCGCTGAACTTGTTCCATCGCCTCTTGCCGGGAAGCATGTTCGCTGCTAAGTCCAACCCCAGGCCACAGGCCTTCCAACACGGCTACATTAAGCCCACACCCATAAGTCATGATCTCGTCTATGACCACTTCCATAGGGCCTTCAAAATCGACGGCTGTTGTAACCCCTGCTTTGACTAACATGCGATATCCAGCTCCGAAGGCTTTGGGACGGGCAACATGGGCGTGAGAATCTACGATGCCAGGCATCACCAGCAGGCCTTCGCTCCACAGAGTGTTCTCAGCATCGGAGAGCTCTAGATCTGACGCTACCGCGGCGATTTTTCCATCTTTTATGCCCACATCCATTACTTGATCAACCATATTAACCGGATCCACTACATGTCCTTGCTTAATTAATAAATCATATTTTAGTTCTTGCATGCTAATGCTCCTTTATTGCAATACTTTTTTTGTCCCAGGTTCACCCTCCTAGATATAGAGTCCGTCCTTAACTTTTTCCACCATTCTTAGCGCTTCCAAGGATTTACTTTCATTTTGCATGGCAATGGACAAAACCAAGGCATTGCAGATGGTAGTGGCTGCGGCATATGAGTTGTAAAAACCTGGACTACTGGAATGGGCAATGAGAGATATGTCCGCTCCCTTAGCAATAGGAGAATAGGGTTTATCGGTAATGCTTATTACGCAGGCTTTTCGGTCTTTAGCTAAACTAATGGCCCGTAACGAGTCCTTCGAGTACCGGGGATAGCTTATAACTACCAGGCCATCGTTGCTGTCAATATAAGCTAACTGTTCAAATAGAACTAATCCCCCTGATGTTATTAATTCAACGTCTAGATGTAGACGCCTAAGATGAAAATGAAGAAACACAGCCAGAGACTCACAGCTGTTGAGTCCTAATATATAAAGCTTCCGTGCATTGCTCAGTGCCTCTATAGCTCGGTTCATGCTGTCTTTAGAAAAATCCGCAAAAGTTCTTTGTATATTATGAATATCTGTCTGGAAAATTTGTGTCAGGGCAGAGTCGATTTTCTCTTTCCGGCCTACGGACTTAATCATCTTTTCCGAAGGAGTTTCAGTTGCAGCAACACAGTTATACAGTTCCTTTTTCAGCTCAGCATAGCCGGAAAACCCGATAGCCTTGGCAAAGCGCACCACAGTAGCATCGCTGACACCGGCTTTCTTGCCCAGATCCAAAGCCGATAGATTAGCCACCTCCCGATAATGCTCTAAGATGTAGGCCCCTAAAGTCTGCTGACTTTCGGCTAGACCGGGAATCTTGTTGGAAATTACTTGTAGTATGTTCATATCCAATTTGTCCACACCCCGCTGTAGTTTCATCTACTACCATATATAGTCATGTAGTATTCCCTACTTCTCCATTGCCCACTCGATTCCTCTTATTCACTAATAAGATTCCGTCCTCGCCCCATTAAATTATTTTATATCTCTTTGCCCGTTTTGCTACTACACCAATCACATCGAAGCTCAAGGGGCGGCGGGGAAAAAGATGCCTCTGTACTTTACCCTATCAAAGACGATATAATGAACTTGCAGTTTGTGGTAAATACAATAAAGGAGAGGATCTGTGTGCGCAAGCGGCTCTTTCTATTTAGCTTGGTGTTGTTGCTTATAGTTTCCAGCTCAGCTTGGGCGGCAGTGCCCCAAGAAGAGGCTATTGCTAACACGTCAACATCCACCGTGGGGGAATTGCCCATTTTACGGGGAGAGTTCGCCGCTCTACTGGTTAAAACAGTCGAGTTAGAAGGAGAAGGCGAACCGACGGATATTTTGATCCAACATGGCATTATGAAAGGTGTCCCGGGGAAAAAGGCCGACGCCGACCGTCCCATTCAGCGGGTAGAAGCGGCTACCCTGGTGGGAAGGGCTTTGGGATTGATGGACAGTGTCATCCCACCGGCTGACACCGACATATCTTTGCCCGCTGACCACTGGGCATATGGGAGCTATGCTTGGCTAACCCGCCTCGGTTTGGTCGCCGGTGATCCGACGGCTGTGCTCAGTCAGAACGAAGGCGCTGCCCTGGTGAAGCATGCCTTCCAGCCCACCACAGAAGAAGTGCTTGCTATCTTACAGGAATCCCAAACTCGGTCTAAATCCGAAGAGGCTGCCCGAGTACGGGTAGCTTTGAACGGCAAAGTTCGTTTGCTTCCCAGGCCAGGTGTAGAAGGGGCTGAAGAAATCCCATCTTTCCTGGCACCTGAGCTCCACATGATTCAAGAAATGGTGCTCCCCAATAAAATCCACCAGATTACCACTATAGAGCTGACATTACCGGAACTGGGCGCACAAAAAATGGTGATGGAATCTTACCTGGTAGATGGAAAGATGTATCAACAAATGCCTGATCCGGAAACAGGTAAGCTGCGCTGGTTCAAGTATCCCGAAGGCATGATGCCCGACATGCAGAAACTCATCGAACAAGCACAGCAGCAAACCCAGGTGATTCCGCCGGGACTGGAAGAGACGCTGTTTTATAAACTACTGGGTACACAAGAACGAAACGGTGAACAAGTATACGAAATCGCCTATTACGGCCGAGTTGATGACATGGCGGAGTTCATGTCCACTACCTTAGGTAGCTTAGGTGAAGGCGAATTCCTGGGAGAAGCCTTTGGCGCCACCAGCAGTATTATCGACAGCATCTCCTTTTGGGGTATAACCTACGTGGGTGCTGACGATTATCTTACTCGCCAAGCGAATTTCGGTGCGTTAGTGACATATGCAGCCGAGTTTCAAGGCCAGCCCATGCCGCTCCAAGCAGTGGAAATCTTGATGACAACGGATGAATACAGCTACGGCAAGGATATCGATGTCACTGTGCCGGAGGAAGTTTTGGCCGCGCCGGAGTTAGAAATCCCTGAGCCGCAGCCCGAACCGGAACTTCCCAGCGACCAATAACAGCATCGGCACCGCATTACCCATTAACCCAGAATACAAACCCCCTGGAGCAGGTCAAATGAAACCCGCTCCAGGGGGTTGTTTACTGCCAAATAGTCACTGTCGGTCTCTTACCAACGCACTACTTTCTTATACGTGGCCACTGTAGGCTCAGGGCCAGCTTCGGTGAATTGGGCCTTAACACCTGCGAGATACTCAGGGTCGGTTAGTATGTCAACGCCCAGAGCAGTCAGCACCTTAGACGCTGTCAACATCCCTTGGTGTCCAATGTCGGCAATAGTAGCATCGGCTGCTTCAATAGAGTGCCCAGCCGCTGTCTTCGGCTTGCTGGCAATGCTGAGCGAAATAGCCGGTAATTTACCGGACAGCTCAGCAAAATCGGTGGAACCTCCGGTTTTGGGTTCCTCATCTATTTCCTGAGCGCCATACTCTTTCGCATACGCAAATGCCCGCTCCTCCAGTCCGGCCAGGGCCAAGGTATTGTAGTACTTGCCATAGTTGGTAATTTCCACTTCAGTACCTGTCATCATCGCGGCAGCCTTAGCAATGGTAGCTATGCGCTCGCCTAAGATGTCCACATATTCTCTGGTGGGATGGCGATAGAAGAAATCGGTCTCAGCAATAGGGGGGATTACATTGGGGGCCTCGCCACCCTTGGTAATTACACCGTGAATCCGAGCATCAGGCAGAATGTGTTCGCGGTAAGCATCCACTCCGGCGAACATCAACCGAGCGGCATCCAAAGCATCGAGCCCATTCCAAGGGTCACCGGAAGCATGGGCACTCTTGCCTGTAAACGAGTAGCGCGTAGAATCAAGCGTTACTCCAGACCAGCCTGCTCCTAGACGATTGGTCGTGCCGCTTCCATGAAACATCAAGATAACATCTGTCCCATCAAAAACGCCCTCGGCCAGCATCTTGCCTTTAGCCGGAGGAGGAATCTCTTCAGCCGGTGTGCCGACTACCCATATCCGGCCGGCAATCTTATTCTTTTCCATCGTCTGTTTAACTGCTACTGCAGCCCCCAGACCCGCCGGACCTTGCAGGTTGTGCTGGCAGCCATGAAAAGCCGTATTCCCAGGTCCACGTAGAGCATCGTACTCCACAATGTAAGCCACCGTGGGGCCACCGGTGCCGAACTTGTATTCAGCCTTAAAGGCTGTTTCTAACCCCGCAATACCTACCTCCACCTTAAATCCATTGGATTTCAAGTATCCCGTGAGTAGCTTCACAGCCTCCTTTTCCAGATAACCAGGCTCAGGATTATGGTACATCCAGTCACCCATGTCATATAGCTTTTGGGCCTGTTTCTCCACGGAAGCTACCGCCTCTTTGCGGAGCTGCTCCCCACTCGGAGCTGCCTGCACACCCATCGAAAACAGCAATATGATCACTATTACAAGAGAAGACATCCGTACCCATGATTTAGCTGGCACTTGGCTCCCTCCTTTATCTTTTAGGTCAATAGCGAGTTACCCGCGCGCAGGGTAATTAGTGAAAATTATACCTTTGATACAATTTAATGTCAACTATTTTTTGTCGATGTACGTGTCAACATTTCTTAGGCACAACTTATCATAACCCGCCAAACGGATGTCAGTGTTCTGGTTCATTTCAAGCTAAGCCGATACCGTTCCAGACATCGGCACCGCATTACCTATTGACCCAGAACGCAAACCCCCTAGAGCAGGTCAAATGAAACCCGCTTCAGGGGGTTGTTTGCTGCCATTGCTCAGCTCCCCGCTAACACAAGTCCGGACGTAATGTGTGTTAGAATAGTATTAGGAACAAGAAGGGAGCCTATATCATGAGATATCAAAAAAGCGCCACCATGGAATTAAAACGCGGACTAAGTACCGACATCAAGAAGGAAATCATAGCCTTTGCCAACGGTAATGGTGGTACAATTCTTGTCGGCATAGCTGATAACGGCCAGATCAGCGGTGTAAGCGATACCGGCGAGGTTATCAGAAAGGTCTCCGCTCTAGCGAAAAACACCATCAAGCCGGATGTCACTGTGCTTATCCACTGCAGCGTTGAGACAATCCACGGGAAAGATGTTGTTAGAATCGATGTGGAAAAAGGCACCAGCAGTCCCTACTACCTGGTCGAAAAAGGACTGTGCCCAGCCGGTGTTTTTGTTCGTAAAGGATCATCGTCCATTGCTGCCTCTAACATTGTCATCCGCCGGATGATTAAGCGCACTGACGGCAACGTATTTGAACAGATGCGCTCGCTCAATCAAGACTTAACCTTTGAGGCCACGGCGGCTGAGTTTACAAAGCGCCATATTTCTTTTACAGAAAGTCTAATGAAAACCTTGGGCCTAACAAACGAAGATGACATTTATACTAATCTGGGTCTACTCTTGTCCGACCAATGCGAGCACACGATTAAGGTGGCTGCCTTTGCCGGCAAGACAAAATCCATCTTCAAAGACCGTCTGGAGTTTAGCGGCCCTTTACTCAAGCAGTACCAAACTGTTTTCGCTTATCTGAGCTCGCTGGATCAAACCAGCGCTGAGTTTGCCGGCGTCACTCCCGTCGATAACAAAGACTATCCCAAAGAAGCCTTGCGCGAGGCCCTGCTAAACACAATTGTGCACCGAGATTATTCCTACAATTCCAGTACCTTGATCAGCATTTTCGACGACAGAATGGAATTTGTCTCTATGGGCGGCTTGGCCAAAAGGATCAATTTTAAAGACATTATGCTGGGTATTTCTCATTCTCGGAACGAAAAGCTGATGGAGGTATTTTTCAGTTTAGATTTGATCGAAGCCCATGGAACCGGGATGCAGAAGATAATGAACAGCTACCGAGATTGCACGACCAAACCGGAGGTAAAGGTGTCCGGTAATGCCTTCCGGCTGACACTGCCTAATATGAATGCGACCGCCATCGCCAAGTCCTTAAACAAAAATGAACAGGCTGTGCTGCAGCTGTTTGAACACCAAGAAGCCATCGCCCGTAAAGACGTGGAAACCCTGCTGGCGGTTTCCCCGTCAATGGCCGGAAAAATAGTGCGGCAGCTGGTCCGAAAAGACGCGCTATCAGTGGTGGGGCACGGAATGAACACTAAGTATGTCCTTAAGAACAATGATTAGAAGAAAAGACTTGCAATACTGATATGACTAGTAAGTGCCGGTCCTGATGGCCGGCACTTCTTGTGTTCTACTGACTTTTGTTAGCAATTTCAAATAGGGCCAAGGCGATATTTCTTAGCCCGAGCTTGTTTACTGCCTCGATCTGCTCCATCACATCAGACGAAAAAGCATCGATCCCGGCATAGGCACCTGCTATGGAGCCAGCGATGGCCCCGACAGTGTCACAATCGCCACCCAGGTTGGCTGCCAGCAGCGCCGTTTTCAGCGGGTCTCCCTGGGCCAACACCACCAAGGCAATGGAAACCGGCACTGTCTCAGTTATAGCCACTGTGGTTCCCACCAGTTCATACAGGTTTTGGCAAGCTGTTTCTTCATCGGTGTCAGCAACAATATTCAGCGCCCAGTGGATGCGCCGGGCAATAGACGGTGCTGCCACCCTGCGACCGCGGGCAGCTCCCAGGTCCGCTCCCTGTCTGGCCGCCGCTACAATTTCGGCCAGCGATCCATCCGCCCCCAGCGCGGCCGCAATGGCACAACTGACTGCAGCCGCACCGGAGATAGCCACGCTGGTGCCGTGGGTGGGAAGACAGCATAGCTCCGTATCGGCCACTGCCCCTTCAATATCTCCGGGATGAATCATTCCCACCGGGCTAATACGCATAGCCGCTCCGTTGGTATCACCGAACATACCTGCTTGCGCCGGCGGCACTCCGGCCCTAAGCTGAAGCAAGGCTGCCCGGGAACTGGGCCCCAAAATCATCGATTCTTCAGCCAGTGCTCCTTCATTCTCGGCCCAATTCAAAATTTCCCGACCGATGCTCTCCGGCACCACCTTACCGCCGTCAGCTATTATAGCTTTGGCCACCGCTAAAGTTTGCCCGGTGTCGTCAGTTACACATCCCGCCGGCATGCCCTGGTGGGTCAAATGTCCCTCCGGGGCCGGTAAGAAGCCCTCGATCCAGCCCAATTGCTGCTTAATCTCCGCCGGGGTAAGAAGGGACGACGGCATGCCCATGGCATCCCCCACAGCCACTCCCATTAAAGAACCGTAGATCTTCTTCGCCAACTTGTTGGTCATCCCCAAAACCTCCTGCTCCATCAACAAATGACAGTCCAATACTATAAAGCCCCGTATCCACACCGAACCAAAAATTGCCAGACCCGTTAAGCCGATGGTCCCAACCAAAACCACGTAGTCTATCGGCTAAGGCGCAACTTCTTGAAACTATGCCAGTTCCTAGTCGCCCCGAAACCCCGATTGAGCAGGGCGCAAGCTAGAATATTCTGGCATCCGGATCGAATCCACCATGAGCGGTACCATTATCGGTAGATAGGCTTTGATCTGCTGTATCATGCCGCCGGTTTCAATTAGAGCCCCTCTGGCTCTTGGTGCCTCTAACACCAAGCCGGCTTTTTCTGCAGGGTGGGAATAATTTCACCATAATAATATCATTGGTTGGGGGAGCAAGCTAGGAGGAAAAAGGGTTGTTACTACCCTCTGCGGCGGCGATAAGGTCTATAATAAAAGAAAGTCCCCGTCCCAATAGCGGGACTTCACCTAAACGCAGGAGGAATTTAGATGAAAATACTGGTAGATGCCGATGCCTGTCCGGTAACGGCTATTATTGAACAACTGGCCCAGGAATTCCAAGCGGGGGTGGTACTCATAACCGACGTTAACCACCTGTTAGAATCAGATTATGCCGACATTATCACCGTCGGCCAAGGCAGTGATGCAGTGGACTATGCCCTGATCAATCGAACCAGTCCCGGCGACATTGTGGTAACCCAAGACTACGGTGTCGCTGCTCTGGCCTTGGCCAAAGGCGCCGCCGCCATCAACCAAAACGGGCGCATTTACTCGGATAAAAACATCGACCGGTTACTGTTTGAGCGCCACTTAGCCCAAAAACGGCGCCGCGCCGGCGGGCGCTTTACCGCTGTACCGGCCCGACGAACAGAAGACGACGAGTCCTTTAAACGAAATTTCCGCGCCTTGCTGCAACAAGCAACGGCTGCCGAGGAATAATCTGCGTGGTATTTTTCTTCTTCCGTCCTAATAGGCTATACAAAACGCTTGCGGGAGGGATCTTTTTCTTATGGCCGAAGATAAATTCAGGGAGTCTGCCGCCAGCTATGAGTGTGCCTATCCGGCTCCATACCCTGAAGTCCGAGTGGCAGCCCCAAATCCACACTATGCCCGCCTCTTGCTGGAGGATTACGCCGGGCCAATCAGCGAGCTGACAGCTATCAGCCAGTATGTGCATCACCATGTAGTATTGGAGCCGGAATTTAAAGAAGTCTCCGACCTCTTGGAGTGTGTTTCCTTGGTGGAAATGCATCATCTGGAAATCCTGGCCGAGATCATCTTGCTGCTGGGGGTGGACCCCCGTTACCGAACTATCGAACAAAACAACACCGAACAATACTGGAACGCTTCGTTGGTCTATTATGGCACGTCTTTATGCGATCGACTGACAGCCGACATCGCCGGCGAATGGGCCGCCATTGCCAACTATCGCCGGCATCAACAACTGATCAACGATCCTTATATCCAAAACATGTTAGAGCGGATCATCATGGACGAACTACATCACATTCGGCTCTTTAATCAAATGGTGGATAAATATTGCCGGCCCCAGCTATAACGTGCCTAAATTACCGACTATAATCGGATGTCGGCTGCGATCAAAACGGTAATCCCCACTGGCAAAATACAGGTGGCGGCAGCCACCACCCCCGAATCGTTGAAGATTAGCGCCGCCACTGTGCTGACCATCCCGGCCACAACAGCATAGTAAAGATAGGCATACCGGTCCTGGATCGGCTCGATAAGTCTCACCGGCCACCGGAACACCGCCGTCAACACCACTGCCATGGCCACCAGCATCCGGGTCCAGATGCTGTATTTGATCAAGCGATAGTTCATCATCAGCTTCCTCTTTGCCACTTGCAGCCAGGCCGAAATGCCTTGTTGGCGCATGAGGGAGCTAAATTGCCCGATGTGGGACTGTTTTTCCGGACTGCGCCTACCATCGGCCATGAACAAAAAGAAAAGAAACACCACCAGGCCGAGGCCCAGCCAGGCCAGATCTTTCTTTGTTATCCGGCCTTTGAACACTAGCACCAAAAAAGTGCCGAAGCCAAAAAACGCTGCCATGGCGCCGCCTACGTTGGTACCCAGACTAGGCAACGCCAAGGTGAGAAACACCGTGATCAAAATTACCATGCTCACCAGCCTGGCCGGTTGCCGGTCCAGGCGATATTTTTCCAGGAGAGCGGCCGTACCCATCAACGTAGCACCCAGCAAGAAACCCATGTATTCGTTGCCGATGCCATAGAACCTGGCTCCCACAATGGGGTCATAGCCCAACATCGAAGCCTTCATCAGCGGATTGCCGGCCACTGTATCTCCGACAATTAAGGCTGCTGACAGCAGCAACGAAATACAAACGGTCTTGATAGTATCTTGAGTGAAAATTGCCGCCCACCCCACCCCCACTGTTAGCAGCAAAGCAATCCCCGCAAAAGCAGTAATGTTCCAGGGCTTAAACAGCGGCAGCACCAGCAACACCGTCGGCAATATCATACCAGCCAGGAGCAACGGTTTGAGATAAACAAGGTTATGGGGGCAGCTACTGGCAGCCACACCATAGAGCACCAGCAGCACCACAACCAAGCACACAAAAGCACTGATTATCTGAGCCCGGTGTCGATAATTAAAGACAGCTTGGCGCTCAATCTGCTCCATCTGTGGCAGCGGCTCCTGATAGCGTTTGTACACCAGCCGGTGGCCGATTAGAGCCAGATCCGGCTTGAGGTTAAAGAAATGAGCCACCTCAGCCGCCAGATCAGTATTGGTGATCAGGCCGTCCCTTTTGGTGGTAGCAGATGAGAGCACACCTCCGGAAACGGACGGGCCGTAGGCCACAACCGGAGTCAGTTTTTTCCCAGCCGCAATATCTTCCCTGGACGGAAAAGGCACCGCCACCATAAGGAGCGAGTCCTGATCTAAAGACTCAAGCACTCGGCCCAAAAACACATCCATGTTCTTAAAGATAAGGGCTTTAGCCTGTTTCGCCTCTTCTTTTGACACCTGTTCGCTTTTGTCTAGCCGGTGGGTATCCCCAGTTTGGATAACGATAAAATTCGCTTGGGCCTCCACTTCCTGATAAGCGGCCCACAAAGCCTCATAGTCGGTACTTAATCCGCTGGGCTGCTTGGGATCCGGCTGAAGCAGGCTGCCGTCCACTCGGCCATAATCAGTTCTTCCCTGCCGGTTCATGGTAATTAGGGCGGCCCGGGCTACCAAGGCAGCCGCTGCCAGCGAGCTGCTCTCGCTACCGATCACCGCGGTCTTAAGACCGTGGTGGTTAAGTAACTCCCCCAGCAGCCCCACCTTTACCGAGCGATTCAGCGGCTCATTGACTGCGACTAAATTGTCCAGATCCCGGTTGACCAGGCTCCCCGGGACTGTTGCCGCCCCGTCAGAGGCAGACTTTGGCTGCTCCTTCACGTACATACCCCCTGGGGAACAAACAGCATAATTGCCGGCTCCCAGGGTGGCATAGGAGCCACAATCTTCGTAGTCACCGCCGGAGTTGGTGTTCATAAACCCTAAAGCTCCCTGTTCCAGCACCTTACGGAGATTGGCGCCACCGTAGCGCTGAAAATCATCATAGTTAACATTATCTACAATCAGCAAGATCACCTGGCCTTGACTCCGAGGTGAAGCTTGGGCAACAATAGAACCAGCTAAGAGACTAAGGAGCAGCAGCCCGGACAGAATATGTTTTAACTTGATCATTATCCACCCACCTGTCATCCTAAACCCTTTTATTTTAATTCCATCTTCGATACAATTATAGCGGACAAAATACCCCTCTGGGTAGGTGTTAATATGTCAATAACAGGAACAGCCAAACTGGATCGGAGAACCAAGAACTTGGTCCAGCGGTTGCGGCCCGGTGATATAGCCGTTATTTGCCACGAAGATCTGGATCAGGTGGCCGCCGCCGACCTGGTGGCCAGAAAAGTCGCCGCCGTGATCAATGCCCGGCCATCCATAACTGGAACTTACCCCAATCTTGGTCCTGAAACCCTGCTGACAGCTAACATTGTCTTAGTAGACAATGTGGGTGATGCTATAATGGATCTGCCCGAAAACACCATCATCACCATCACCGACGACGGTGGCATCTACCAGCAAGGAACCCTGGTGGCCCAAGGTACAATTATCACCGCCGAAATCGCCACCCAAAAAATAGCCCGAGCGCGGGAGAATATTGGACAGGCCTTAGACCGATTCATTGATAACACCTTGACCTACGCCAAAAAAGAAAAAGCCTTCATCACCGGCTCGGTGGACATCCCTGAAACCAATACCGAGTTTAAAGACCGGCAGGTGTTGATAGTGGCCCGCGGCAACAATTGTCGGGAAGACTTAGCTACCATCCGAGATTATGTGGATGATGTAAAACCGGTGCTGGTGGGTGTCGACGGCGGAGCTGACGTTCTGGTGGATTTCGGCTACCGGCCCGATATGGTAGTGGGTGATATGGACAGCATTTCCGACCAAGCGCTTAGATGCTGCCGGGAGATTGTGGTTCATGCGTACCCCAACGGACAGGTCCCCGGGCTAGAACGGGTGCAGCAGTTAGGGCTGCCGGCCCAGATCTTTCCCTGCCCCGGTACCAGCGAAGATATTGCCCTGCTGCTGGCTTACGAACAAGGAGCCGATCTTATTGTAGCCGTGGGCTGTCATTCCAACATGATCGACTTCCTCGAAAAAGGCCGGCAAGGAATGGCCAGTACGTTCTTAGTCCGACTAAAAGTGGGTTCTATTCTGGTGGATGCCAAGGGTGTGAGCAAACTATACCAGCCCGCCCTGAGTCCACACTATGTACTGGGTTTGCTCATGGCAGCCTTAGTTCCTATGATTGCCTTGGCGATAACATCGCCGCCGATGCAATATATCCTAAAATTGTTAGAGCTACGATTACGCGTCGTGTTCGGATTCTAAAAAGGAGATCGGCCTATGTTCGTAAACATTAGATACCTGGTAATCACCCTAATTTCTGTCTTCATAGCTTTGGGCATAGGTATTCTAATCGGTTTTCAGCTCGATTCCAACGATATTATCCTCCAGCAGCAACAAGAGCTAATCACATCGTTGGAAGCCACCTTCGATGACCTGACCCAAACCAACCAAGCCCTGGAGGCCGAAGTGAAGAGTTTGCAGCAGAGCATGGAACAAGACCGTGTTTTTATGGAGACCATTGCCACCGATTATCTTGAGCACCAGCTGCTGGGGCAAAACATTGTCATCATCGAAACCTCGGCCAGCTCCTCCTCAACCCAACTAAAGCGTACACTGCAAGCAGCCGGGGCTAATGTGAATGCCTCTATTGTCATTACCGACAAAGTCCTTCTTGGCAACCAAGACCAAGGGGGATCGAATCCGGAGTTGCCGCTGGCACCGCTGGTTGCCAATGCCGTTGCCTACGGCGAAACAGACGGCCTCAACTACCTGCGGCAACAAGGATTGGTCGAGATCAGCGGTATTTTTGACACCCCGCCGGATTTCGTGATCATCGCCGGGGGCAACAACACCGCCACCGATAAACCGGAACTGGTAGATGTACCTTTGATCAGAGAGCTAAAAAAACGAGCCCTGCCCATCGTGGGGGTAGAAAGCAGTCAGGTGGAGTATTCTTACATGGATCATTACAAAAAGGAACGGATCTCCACTGTAGATAATGTGGACACTATTATCGGCCGGACCTCCTTGGTACTGGTAATGACTGGCAAAGAAGGCAACTACGGAGTCAAGGCCTCGGCCAACACTCTGCTACCGTTGAAATGAGGGGAACTTGGATGAAAGTCTCGGTGCTGATTCCGGCTCACAATGAAGAACAAAACATCCAACAAACCATCCAAGGTGTACATAAGATTCCCCGCCACCTGGCACCGGCTCTGGATTGGGAAATTATCGTTATCGATGACGGCTCCAGCGACAACACCCTGGCCCAAGCAGCCCGCTGCCAGGTGCAGACGCTGCGGCTGGACCGGAACATGGGCAAAGGCGGGGCCCTGCGTCACGGGCTCCAGCAGGCAGACGGGGACATAATCGTGTTTCTCGACGCCGATCTAAGACAAAGTGCCGCTGAAGCCCATAAACTCATCTCTCCCCTTCTTGACAACCGGGCCGATGTAACTATCGCCCGCTTCAAGCCAACCACGAAACCGGGCGGCTTCGGCCTGGTAAAAGCCCTGGCCGCCAGCGGAGTGAAATACTTTACCGGGCAAAATCTCACCGCTGTTCTTTCCGGGCAGCGGGCGTTTAAACGCCGGGTATTGGAGAGTATTGGTCCCATCCCCGACGGCTTTAGTCTGGAAGTGGGGATGCTCATCGACATCCTAACCGGAGGCTACCGCGTGCTGGAAGTCGATGTGGATATGGAGCATGATGTTACTGGTAGAAACTGGCACGGCTTTATCCACCGCGGGACCCAATTCGCGGACATACTGAAACTGCTGCTGAAGAAATTAAAGGAGCGAAGAATCAGTGCCTAAGTACGGTCTTCTCTTGACCCTGGCTGTGTTGGCGGCCCTCACGGCTCGGCTGTTAACCCCGCCTTTTATCCATCTGTTTCACCAGGGCCGGCAACTTAAAAGGAATTTCCGCCGGGAACTAATACCACAAGGTACCGGCATCTTGTTTGTCCTCTGCTCCTTACCCTGGTACGCTCTCTATTTGGCTACGGCCAAACTTTCCTTACCAGATATCAGCACCGTGTTCTTATTAGCCCTGGCTGTCCTCACCATGGGTCTGCTGGGCTTGCTGGACGATCTGCTAGGCTCCCGCGACATCCGGGGGCTACGGGGCCATTTTAAGGCCCTCCTGTCCGGGCAGCTCACTACCGGCATCCTTAAAGCCGCCGGCGGACTGGCAGTCGCGCTTCTGGTCAGCAGTTTTTGGTTCAGCCGCCGGGGAGAAATCCTCGTCAGCACTTTAGTGCTGGCCCTGTTTACAAACCTGCTCAACCTTCTTGACCTAAGACCGGGCCGAGCCATTAAATTTTACTTGGGCCTGGTTGTTATAGTCGGCTTAAGCTCCGTTCTTACCGGCAACTATCAACTCCTACTGCTCATGCTGCCCCTTATAGGCACTGTGGTGGGGTATTTCCCCTTCGACCTTAAAGCCCGTGCCATGATGGGAGACGCCGGAGCCAATGTGCTGGGAATTTCCGCCGGCATCTTGGCCGTAAGCCAATTGGATTACAGCGGAAAATTAACTGCCTTAGCCATTCTTGTTCTCGTTCACGTGGTGGCCGATAGATATTCCCTGAGCCGTCTTATTGCCCACAGCCGGATTTTGAGCCTGTTCGATAACCTGGGCCGGCAAAACTAATCCCCCCTAGGAAGTGGAGCCATGATCAGCTACTGCAAAGGACAAGTAACCAAAATCGTCGCTACCTACCCCGGCTGCACCGAACTAGAAGTCCGAACCCCCACGGGGGAGCGCCGGGCTATAAACTACGATCTATTTACCGGGGTGGTCCAGCCCGGTGCTGAAGTGCTGCTCAATACCACCGCTGTCCGGCTGGGTCTGGGAAGCGGCGGCTATCACTTTGTCGTAGCCGTAAATAACAGCTCTAAGACTATGTCCCCGCAGCAGCCGCATAAGTCCGGCGGGCACATCATGAAGCTGCGCTACACCCCGCTGCAGTTTTCCGTCTTAAGCGCCGAAGAAGAAAACAGCCCCTATCATCAATTGTTTCACGACTTTGACAGCCTGAACGGTCTGCCGGTAATAATCGGTGAGCTCCACAGCATGCTATTGCCGGCAGTGTTTAATATTAAACGCCGTGAGCCCCAACTAAAGGTAGCTTATATCATGACCGATGGCGGCGCCTTGCCGGCCGCCTTCAGCCGCAACCTGGCCTACTTAAAAGAGCAGAACCTAATCCAAGGCACCATCACCTACGGCCAGGCCTTCGGCGGCGATCTCGAAGCAGTAAACATCTATACCGCCCTCATCGCCGCCCAGGCAGTTTTAAAAGCCGATGTAGCCGTGGTAACCATGGGGCCGGGCATAACCGGCACCGGCACCAAATATGGCTGGTCCGGCCTGGAACAAGGCCACATCATCGATGCCGTCAATACCTTAGGCGGACGCCCCGTTTTTATCCCCCGGATCAGCTTTGCCGATAAGCGCCCCCGGCACCGCGGCCTCAGCCACCATAGTATTACTGTCCTGGGCGAAATAGCCCAAACCCGAGCCGACGTGGTCTTGCCACAACTGGCAGAAGATAAATACGCTTACATCCTGGCGCAGCTTAAAACCCATCGCCTAGATCAAAAACACAAAATCGTCACCGTCCCTAACCAAAAAGAAGTGCTGGAAAATATCCAACACTATAAGATCAAGCTTACCACCATGGGCCGCACCCTAGACCAAGATCCAGGCTTCTTTCTCGCCGCCGGCTCCGCCGGCTGGTACAGTGCCAAGCAGTAATCAGTGGTACAGATTCAACAGCTTCCTTACTGCAAACATTATTAGTCGATTCACAATTTACCCCTTGTTTTTGTTTGTTAGAAGTTATACAATCTAGTCAGGATCAACTGTATGCATCTTGCATACTGCTGAAAGGGATTGGTGTAGATGCGCGCTTCGCCTACAATGTATAAGTCTTCAAGGGAAAAAGCATACTTCTTAATCAAGGAAGCAATTGTAATGCACAAGTACAAACCGGGCCAGTTTCTAAACGAGATTCACCTGGCCAAAGAGCTGTCGTTAAGTAGAACGCCGATAAGAGAAGCGCTACATGCTCTTGAAGCAGAAGGTTTCTTAACACTCCTTCCTAATCGTGGGGCTCAAGTCGCTGCAATCACTAAAAAAGACGTGGAGGAATTATTTGAATTAAGATTGCTCTTCGAAGGACTGGCAGGAGAAAAGCTCGTTACTCAGAAGAATTATGCTTGTCTTGATCTCATGGAAAAAATGTTGGATAAACAACGGGAGTGTTGCCAGAATAACGATCTAGTACGCTTCGTAGAATACGACCGAAAGTTTCATCTGACTCTCATCAGGGCTGCAGAAAATGAAAAGATGTATAAGATCTATGACGAATTGCGTGACCATCTGCTGCGCTTAGGATTGCAGGCTATACAATCAACCGAACTCATGCATGTAGCATATACCGACCATATTGCGTTGTTGAAAGCATTACGAAATGGTGCCTTAGAAGAATACCATAACATAATAGTTGACCACTTAAGCAAGACTAGAAATGCGGTTGCCCAGATTATTCCGAACTTATTGTATTCATGATGGGAACGGTGAGTAAAATAGCAGCCCCGTTAGCTTTCCAGTTTCTAGACGCGCTTGAGATAATCTTTTTTGATCGACGCTACCAAGGAATAGTTGGTATCTACCATGTTACCTACATAAAGTCCACCAGCTTGGGAAAGAAGATCATAAGCATCCCAGCGATGAAAATCATATTCTTCTTCAAGCCACCGGACGAGCTCTGCGTAAGCTATGCGAGCAGCATCTTCCATAGGTCTGGCGCTGCCGACCACCATGATCTTGTCTGGTGACTCAATGCGTGGCCAGTTGATCTTCTTGTTTTTGAGGAGATCAAAGTGAAGAGTTGCTTTGGCTGGTATTTCCAAAGCCACTCCGGATAATTCACCTTGTCCCTGCCGTGCATGACAATCACCGGTGTAGAACAGGGCACCCTCTGTGAAAACCGGAAGGTAAACAGTGTTACCCGGTCGTACATCCGGAACATCCATGTTGCCACCGAACGGACCTGGGGTCATTGACGAAATGACTTCTTGATCAGGAGCCACAGCAAACGTACCCATAAATGGGTCCCAGGGCAATCTGACCATCTGATCGCTTATCAAGTACTTGCCTTCATCTACTAGCTTCCAAATCCATACCTTTTCTGGCAGCGGCTCCTGCAAAGTGGCTGTCAGGGCGGTGCTGGTAAGCCCACCAAAGTATTCGAGGAGCGCACTAAAAGCGAAGTCGCGGGTGGCTTCAATGCTTTCGATTGTGACCGCCAGCGCATCACCGGGTTTTGCACCTTCGATGTAAACAGGACCAGTCAGAGGGTTTGGTGGAGCACCTACCATAACAATACTAGGTAGATCCTCGGTGGTTTGTATCCTACCCGTAGCGGCATCATTAGTATGAAAGACCACTGTATCCCCAGGGTTAATGTGTGCCATAGGTGTATCATATGGGCTAAATAGATACTTGTAGTCGCTCTTTTCGGGTTTTAGCTCTATGATGGCCATTGAATTCTCCTCCTCAGTATTTCTGTTTTGGACTATTCATACACTTCAAGGTCTAGGGCCGCCTCCTCCAAGCATAGTCTCTCCCTTTTTTCTTCATATGTCTTATTTCTGTAGGTTCTGAAATAATTCCTGCAAATCTAGGTTGAGAATCACCTGGGGATCCTTGGCGGCTCCCCAGGTGTTTTTGGCCCTAGTACTAATCAGTATTGTCCGCCGGCAGCAAAGGCCTTTAGATTAGCGTCAACAGTCTTGGGCGGTACGCTCTCACGAATCACTTTCTCCCAAGTCTCGGTTGGGATATCCATATGCTTGGCTAAAG
>DURJ01000077.1 GCA_012837285.1 Bacillota bacterium | reverse complement strand
CTGGGGGGAACCAAGATAGCTGCGGGGCTGGCTGCTGCCGGCGGCCAAATTTTGACCACCGCCCACCGGCCCACTCCTGTCAGCAGCGGTCCGGAAGGCATCCTGAAGGCTTTAGTCGATATGGTGGATGAGCTCTTGTCTGCCCATGGATTCGGGCGAGATCAACTGAGCGCCATCGGCATGGGTGTTCCCTGTTTGCTGGAGACAGCCAGTTCTATCTGTCGTTTTTCCCCTAACTTGTTCTGGCAGGATGTAGATATCGGTAGCTTCTGGCGTCGGCATTTTTCCTGTCCGTTGGCAGTGGACAATGATGTGCGTTTAGGAGCGTTGGCTGAACACACATGGGGTGCCGGCCAAGGTACACAAGATCTGCTGTTTGTGGCTATCGGCACTGGCATCGGTTCCGGTCTCATCTTAAACGGAGAAATCTACCGCGGCAGCAGAGGTCTGGCGGGAGAAATAGGCCACATTACTTTAGTTTCCAATGGGCCCAGGTGCAACTGCGGCAGGCGGGGCTGTCTGGAAGCTTATGCCGCCGGCCCGGCCATCGCTCGTCGCGCGCAAGCAGCCATGGCGGCAGACAAGAAAACCCTGCTGTGGCAGCTTTGTGACGGTAAAGATCAGGCTATAACGGTCGAACTTGTCTCCCAGGCAGCCGACCAAGGCGACCGGTTGGCCCGGCAAATTTGGGAAGACACTGGCCGCTTTTTGGGTATAGGATTGGCTTCGGTAGCCACCTTGCTTAACCCGGAGCGAATCATTGTCGGCGGCGGTGTGGCTCAGGCTGGGGACAAGCTGTTTCGCCCCCTGCGGCAGACCTTGGCCGAGCGAGTCCTCACTGTTCCCGGTATCGATTACCCGGTGCTGCCAGCTACTTTGGGACCCCAAACCGGCGTGCTGGGGGCAATAGCCGCTGCGCTTGATTTATCACGGGAACGGGAACGTGGACTGCCTGAACAGCCATAATTGCGGCAGCAAAATCGCCGGTATCCCGAACAGCTAAGACAATAAACGTCTGTCAAGAGGAAATAGAGGCCTTAATAACGAAAAAGTATCTTATAGCAGACTGTAAAAAGCAAGGAGGCAAAGCATGGACTTAAAGAAAGTTCGACAAATAGCTAAAGAAAAGCTGAAGCCATTTTGTCGTCTGTGTCCTGTTTGCGACGGCCGGGCTTGTGCCGGCGAAGTACCTGGGATGGGAGGGATCGGAACTGGGTCCTCGTTCATGAACAACGTGCAAGCTCTAAAGAAGTGGCATCTTAACTTGCGGACGCTCCATGATGTGTTCGAGCCCAGCACGGCGACCACTCTGTTTGGCCAAGAACTTAGCACTCCTATACTGGGCGCTCCCATGGCCGGTACCAAGCCGAACCTGAACGGATTGCTCTCCGACTATGAATTGACAGCGGCAATAATCCAAGGTTGTCGCCTGGCCGGCACCCTGGGTATGGCCGGGGATGTGGGTAAATATGCCTTACAAGCTTTAGAAGAAGAACAGGGGCAAGGAATGTTTATCTTCAAGCCGCGGGAACAAGAAAAAATAATCAAGTGGGGTAAATCGGGTGAAGAAGTGGGAGCCGTGGGCTTCGGTATTGACGTGGACGGGGCCGGTCTTATTAACATGCGGCTGTTGGGAATGTATGTGGAGCCTAAGACTATGGAAAAACTGCGCCAGCTGGTCCAGGCGATAAATTTACCCTTTATCGTCAAAGGAATTATGACCCCGGACGAGGCCGAAATGGCAGTAGAGGCAGGGGCCAAAGCCATAGTGGTCTCCAATCACGGGGGAAGGGTTCTGGATCATACACCGGGCACAGCCGAAGTGCTCCCCGGCATAGCCCAACGGGTCAAAGGAAAAGTAGCTCTGATGGTGGACGGCGGCATCCGCAGCGGTGCAGACGTCCTCAAGATGCTGGCTCTGGGAGCCGATTGTGTCTTAGTCGGCCGACCGCTTCTGCAAGCTGCCGTGGGCGCAGGAGCCGAAGGCGTGCGGCTGGCGCTAGAAAAGTTGACCGGCGAGTTACAAGTAGCCATGATTTTAACCGGAACCCCCTCGGTAAAAGACGTTTCACCCCGGGTTTTATGGGAGATGAATATGTAGCCTTCCTTACCGGTAGCGGCCTCAAGGCCACGGACAAATTGCAGGAACTGTCTTAGCTCCTCATGTGTTCTTCCAGTACTCTCTTGACGCTGTCAACAAAGGCCTCGGCAGCGCCCCAATCAATGTTCAATAAGAGTGCGCGCGAGCTGCCAGTGGCAATTACCCTAACTTCTGTTTGCCCCTTTAAGTTGTCAGCTACAACGACCAAGGCAACCCGATTGCCTGCTCGCCAAAAATACTGTTCAAACACCAATATGCCCATAGAGCGACCGTTCCCTAAATCGTGCCTTTCATCATGGACCAGCTTTGGTTCAATCATTCTTTCCTTGAGAAAATCCAGTGCTTCCAGCGGTAACAACTCAATAGCGAAACTGTCCTTAGCCATGAGTCTCACCCACCCTAGTAATTCATTAGAGCTTTATTTAGTAGGTATTCTCGCCACCGTGATTTTATCCTGCTCAATCAAAATAACAACAACCCCTGCAACTCCGGAAATTGCAGGGGTTACTTGTATATGATCAGTAGTCCATTAGAAGCTTCTTTCTAGCCTACTAAGGTAGAACAGCTATGACCTCGATTTCAATGTCTGCGTTTTTGGGCAGGCACGCCACTGCTACGCACGAGCGAGCCGGAGCCGGGTTGGTAAAAAACTCACCATAAGCTTCATTGACGGCCGCGAAATCATCCATGTTTTTAAGAAATATCGTTGTCTTGACCACATTGGCTAACGAACCCCCGGCAGCATTAAGAATGGCTTGGATGTTGTTCAATATTTGCCGAGTCTGAACCTGAATATCATCTTCAATTAGCTGGTTGGTAGCCGAATCGATGGGCAGTTGTCCAGAGAGAAACACCATTTTCCCGGCCTGAATGCCCAAAGAATAAGGACCGATTGCCGCAGGAACTTTATCCGTTATTATCGCTTGTTTCATTTTTAGCACCTCCAAATTTAGAGCAAAACCCACCCGGTGTTTATATTAGTTTCTGTGGATACAGCGGGTAGGCAGCGCAAAGATCCTTTACCCGCGCCTTTAGCTTAGCTTTTATACCAGCCTCATCAAAGCGAGTCAGAGCTTGAGCAATTATATCCGCGATCTCGTCCATGTCAGCAGTGGACAAGCCCCGCGTAGTCATGGCCGGAGTCCCGAGCCTTAGTCCGCTGGTCACAAAGGGGCTTTCCGGATCGTAAGGAATAGTATTCTTGTTAACTGTAATATTGATCTCATCCAGCATGGCCTCGGCATCCTTACCGGTTATCTTCTGCGGTCTGAGATCCACCAGCAGCAGATGATTATCTGTGCCGCCGGACACTAAAGTAAATCCGCGGTTTATGAGTCCCTGGGCCAAGGCTTTTGCATTATCCACTACCTTTTGTTGGTAGTCCTTGAATTCCGGAGCCAGGGCTTCTTGGAAGGCTACCGCCTTGGCGGCGATCACGTGCATAAGGGGCCCACCCTGGATCCCGGGAAATACAGCCCTATCTATGCTTTTGGCTTGGTCCTTAGGACACAAGATCAGCCCGCCCCTTGGTCCACGTAGAGTTTTGTGCGTGGTACTGGTGACAAAGTCGGCCACTGGCACCGGATTCGGATGGAGCCCCGCCGCCACCAGACCGGCTATATGGGCCATATCCACCATTAGATATGCGCCCACTTCTTGGGCAATGGAAGCGAAAGCTTCGAAATCGATGATGCGCGGATAAGCGCTGGCCCCGGCTACAATCATACGCGGACATTCACGCTTGGCAATGGATCTGACCTCATCATAGTCGATGCGGCCTGTGTGCTCGTTTACCCCGTAGTCAACAATCCGAAACCATTTACCGGACATGTTAATGGGGTGTCCATGGGTGAGATGCCCGCCATGAGATAGGCGCATGCCTAAAATCGTGTCTCCGGGCTCTAAAGTTGCAAAATAAACGGCTGTATTGGCCTGGGCTCCAGAGTGGGGCTGAACATTGGCGTGCTCGGCATTAAAGAGCTTACAAACCCTTTGCCGGGCCAGCTCTTCAGCGATATCCACAAATTTACAGCCGCCGTAGTACCGCCGTCCAGGATAACCTTCCGCATATTTATTGGTTAAAACCGATCCTTGAGCTTCCAGAACAGCCTCACTCACAAAGTTTTCGGAGGCAATGAGTTCCAAATGGCTTTGCTGCCGCAACAGCTCCTGTTTAATACTATCGGCTATCTTAGGGTCTACCGCCCGCAAAGACCCCATCTTGCATTTCCCCTTTCATAGTTGTAGGTGTCGCCCCGCTGATTTACCATTATTTGCTGGGGCGGATTGCGGCCGGGTTTGGCCCAGGCACCCCGCTCGCTGGTCCTGCCCGCTGGCGTCCACGCCTGCGATGCTGCCCGATAGGCCTTTCCCGTCGGTTCGTCGTCAAGCGTAAGAACTTTGTATCATACAGTTGCTTGACCGAACTTACACCACATATTTGTCGTGGGGATATTCCGACAGATAACGATCCCGGCGATCAACAATAACACTGACTACGTTGCTGCCTGGTTCAAGTCTTTGAGCGATCTTCAGTGCAATTGCAACATTTGCACCTGATGACATGCCGCAGTAAATACCCTCTTCTTGGCAAAGACGGTTGGCCATATTCCTTGCTTCCTCATCAGAAACGAGGAAAAACTTGTCGGGGTATCCGGCCTCGAACATTAAATTTACTATGGGCTTCTCTGTAACCCATTTCTTCAGTCCCATCGTCTCGCAGATCTTGGACTGTACATCGGAGATTTCGAATTCTCCCCTATCGTTCTCGACCCCTTGCAGTTCAAAATAGTGCTCACTACCCTCCGGCACGACCCCGAACGTTAGGGGAACCCGTAATCCCTTTTCCTCCAGGCCCAAGCAGATGCCGTAAAAGCTTCCTCCTGCCGATACTGAACAACCTATAGCGTCGATCTTGCCGTCAAGTTGGTCGTATATTTCACGCCCCATATTCATCTGCCCGATGTAGTTGTGTTCATTGTATATTTGGTCAACCCAGATACATTTGGGGTCGTTTTGTTCGGCTAGGTAACAATCCATCTTCGCTGCCAAAACATGCGGAAGGTCACGGTTCATGTTCGGGTGCTGGGCGAAAATTTCCTCTAACTGCTCTTGACTTAAATAAGTTGTTGGTTCACTTGAAATGCTGACCTCAGGCCCGAATGCTTGGATAATCTTCATCCTGGCGGTAGTCTCGCCGCCGTCAAACTGATATCTGTAAAGTACAAGCCTGGCTTTATACCCTTTAGCGGCACATACCATCGCTACCGCCGGGGCCGTGTTTCCTGCCGAAGCCTCAACTACAGTACCATCAGATGGAAGTTTCTTGCCGTTCCAGGTAAGGCCTTTCTCAGCTGCTTCCACCATTGATAGCGCCATTCGATCTTTGTAGCTCCCGCTGGGATTAAGATGTTCTAGCTTAACAAATACATTGGCGGGAACATCTTTGCCAATCTTATTCAGCTTAAGAAGCGGCGTTTTCCCGATTGCTTCGGTAATGCTGTTAATATAGTTCATGTTACTCCCCTTTCTTTGCAAGGTCTTTCCGATGGTTGGCATCATCTGCCATACGGAAAGACCACATAAAGACCACATTGTGCCAACTTTGTTGCCGGTTTGGGATGCCAATCCACGTCGAAACCAGTGCCGGAACTAATGCTGCCGGTTTTGGATCCGCACTGAGTTGGCAGTCGAGTCAAATAATCACCTCCCTCGTTGCCACCCCTTTATCTTCGCCAACCCGGCAGCGGTACTGTGATACGGTTTCGGATTGTAAGCATCTTTGGCCCCCCATACGGCATTTTTAACATTACCCCCTAAATATGGGATTGTTCTTTATTGCCGGTGTTCGTATCTCAATGCTGCTCTCGCCCCAACTCACCTGCTGGTTTGGCGGCGGCTGCCACTGCTTTAAGCACCAATCCGCGGAAGCCACCTTCCTCCAGTGCAGTTCACCCGGCAGATGGTGGTGCCGGCCGGTGAAGTCACCCTGTCCTTAAACTGGCCTGGGTAGTCGCCGGTTTGAAGTACCATTTTAGCAGGTAGCCAAAATCCCGCGAAGTAGGGCTTCTGCCATCGCTCCACCGCCAATAAAACCTAACATTAATCCTTCCCCCTCAGTCCCCTTTTAAAAGCACATGGAGTCTGTTTAGAAACAAACGTTAAAACCCAAGATATGCTCGCTTTACCAGGTCATTTTCCCTCAAGAACTCCGACTCCCCGTTCAGGACAACCTCTCCCGTTTCGATTACATAGCCGCGTTGGGACAAGGCCAAGGCTAAGCGAGCGTTTTGCTCAACCAACAGCATTGGTGTACCTTCTTCATCTCTTATCGTTTCTATTGCTTCGGCAACCTGTTCAACCAATAACGGAGACAAACCCAGGGAAGGTTCGTCCAGTAACAGCATGCGTGGGCTTCCCATTAGCGCCCTGCCTATGGCCAACATCTGTTGTTCACCACCGCTAAGCGTACCGCCAAGCTGGTCCCGTCTTTCATGTAACACGGGGAAAAGCCTCTCAGCCTTCTCGACCAGGCGTGCGATTTTTGCCTTGTCGCTATGGAGATATGCGCCTACCAAAAGGTTTTCTCTTACAGTTAGGTTGGCGAATATTTGTCGCCCCTCCATAACGTGGCCAATACCACATTTTGTTATTAAATGAGGAGCCATTCCGTCAATGCGAGTTCCGTCAAACGTTATTGTTCCCGCCTTCGGTTGCAAGAGGCCGGAAATTGTACGTAACAAGGTTGTTTTCCCGGCGCCGTTGCTGCCGATAACTGCTACAACTTCCCCTTCATTTACCGATATACTAAGTTCCCTTAAAACCTGTACATTGCCGTAGTACACGTCAAGAGCATTAATGTCAAGCATTCCCAACGCCCCTCCTAAATTCACTACCCAAATACGCTTCCACAACGCGTTCATTAGCTTGAATCGCCTTAGGGGCACCTTCTGCAATTTTCACCCCGTGATCCAGCACAGTAATTTCATCACAAATTGCCATGATCAGCCTCATGTCGTGTTCAATGATTAATATGGTAATCTCTAATTCCGCGTTAAGGCGCTTGATTAGGCGGGACAGCTCTCCTTTTTCCCGCGTATTCATTCCCGCCGAGGGTTCGTCCAAAAGTAGTATCTTGGGCGAGGTCGCAAGAGCCCGTGCAATCTCCAGACGCCGTTGAATGCCGTAGGAGAGTTTAAGAGGATTTTGAGTCTCTATGGATTCAAGACCTACCAACGATAATACTTCCTTTGCCTTTTCCACTATTTCTGTCTTTTCTTGTTTGTAACGTTGGGAATTGAAAAGAACATCCCAGGTCCCAGAACTTGTGCCGCAATGGAAACCAAGCAGGACGTTTTCAATGACATTTAAGTTGGAAAACAACCTAATATTTTGGAACGTTCTGCTTATCCCAAGAGCACACAATTTGTGGGGTGCCAGCCTGGTCATATCACGACCCTGGAACACTATACTTCCTTTATCAGGCCGATATAAGCCTGTAATGACATTAAACATTGAGGTTTTGCCCGCACCGTTAGGCCCAATCAGACCGTGAATTTTATCCTTTGCTAATGAAAAGGAAACTTCTTTTAGTGCCGCTATGCCTCCGAAACTTAGGCTTATGTCGTTAACACTTAGTAGGGCATCAGCCATGGAAAGATACCTCCTAATCTTCTCGCCTTAAACCTATACCTTTGATGCGCGCCACAAAGGTTCTTAACGGTTGGAGAAATACTCCCTCACGAACCATTATGGCGACCACCATAACCAGGCCAATAATGATATACCGATAGTAGGAAGCAAATCTAAAAAGTTCCGGTGCTAGCATTAGGACAGTTGCCCCAAGGATCGGCCCAAGAAAGGTGCCTCCTCCTCCCAGAACTACCATACAGATCAAAGTGATGGAATCATCATGTGTAAACGTATCCGGACTGACAAAGCTAACGTAGTGAGCATAAACAGCCCCACATAACCCGGCTAAGAATGTGGATAAAACGAAACTGTATATTTTGTAGTAACGGGTATTTACTCCAAGGGCTTCTGATGCCATCTCGTCATCCCGGATGCTCATTAAAGCACGTCCAATGCGTGAATTGGTCAGTTTGTAGATAGCGCCTAAAATAACAATAGCAAGCAGAAGACTAAAATAATAAAATGCGTTCCGATCAAAACTGTATCCGCCAATAGCAGCCGTCGGTATCCCAGGTAATCCCATGGGGCCGCCGGTAAATCTATCCCAATTAATCTCAATTAGCCTTATGATTTGTCCAAAACCAATAGTGACAATTGCTAGGTAATGCCCCTTCAGCCGCAAAGAAGGCAGGCCAATGACCAGCCCGAACAAAGATGAAACAACCCCAGCTAGAATTAGATTAAACAAGAAAGGTGTACCTAGTTTTAAAGCAGCCAGAGCAGCTGCATAGGCTCCAACCCCAAAAAAGGTAGCGTGCGCAAAGTTAGGCTGCCCTGTGAATCCAACAATTATATTGAGGCTTGATGCGAGGGCAATGTACATAAAGAGAAATACACCTACGTGAATGATGTACTGGTCTTTTATAACAAGCGGCATCAGCCCAATTACGACCACAATCGCCAAAATCGCGGGCCACATCTTTTCTATTTTCATGGTGCTCATGCTCTGTCTACCCCCCTGGCGCTCCCTAGTAATCCACTTGGCTTAATCAAGAGCACAATAATGAGAATGCCGAAAGCTATGGCATCGCGATAACCTGACGAAATATACGCACTGCCTAGTTCCTCCACCAGCCCCAGCAATAGGCCCCCCAGCATCGCCCCCGGTATATTGCCTATTCCTCCGAACACGGCGGACACAAATGCTTTTATTCCAATGGTGGCACCCATGGTTGGGTAAATAGTAGCATAATAAATTCCCATCATTATGCCGGCTGCTGCTGCCAAGGCGGAGCCAATAGCAAACGTCTGGGAAACGACCTTGTCTGTATCAATCCCCATTACATGCGCTGTATCCATGCTAAAAGAGGTGGCACGCATGGCAAGGCCTAACTTGGTTTTATTGACCAGCAGCTGCAGTGCTACCATGAGCATGGTGGACATTATGAGTATCGTTAGTTGAAGCGAGTTCGTCATAACGACACCAAACTGGTAAACCTTAACCGGTATAACCGGCGGTACAGGTAATGTCGCTACCCCCCATATAACTTGGGCGCCATTGGCAAGCAACATTGAAATGCCCAGTGAACTAATAATCATCGACAGCCTAGGCGCGTTTCTTAAGGGCTTATAGGCACTCTTTTCAATGATAACGCCAACCAATGCCGACAGAATTATAGCCCCTAGGATGGCTACGATGGCCGGAAGATGACACTTATTCATTAGCACGGCAAAACAAAGGAAGGCACCTATCATGGCAACATCACCATGGGCAAAATTGATAAAATAAAGCACACCGTATACCATGCTGTAACCTAACGCAATAAGGGCATATAAACTGCCGAGAGTGATGCCATTGATTATATACTGTAAAACATACATTCATTAAAACCTCCTGATGATTTGGGAAGCAGGGGGCGGCTACCGCCCCTTACTTTACCCGGGTATACCAAGTTAAAACATCGGGCAGGTGGCATTTTCCCAAATCGGCCGCTACCGCTCCAATGCCCTGGGAGCACCGGACCGCAGTATTTCCCCAAGGGGATAGAGTTCCTTTCTTACTCAGAAAACTGCGTTACGGACTAACCGCCATGGTCGTGAGGCATATATTGTTTTTACAAATGATCCCGCAGAAGCGAGCCAAACCCTTCGATGGGAACCTTTAGCCCAATGGTTTGAAGCATTGCCCATATTGTCGCCTGATTGCTTGAAAGAACGGGTTTACCAACATCTGACTCGAGTACATCCAGTATCTCCGCGGATCTTAAATCGGTACAGCTAATAAAAATGCCGTCGGCTTCCTTATTATTCAACAATAGCGTACGGGCAAGTTTATACACTTCTTCCGGATGTACGTCTGCAATGTGTACGTCAATGACACCTAAGCCTTCCATTGCTAAAACTTCTATCCCTTGAGCTTCAAGAAATACTTTCGCCCTCTCATTTAGCCATTCTTCGTAAGGTGAAATAAGCACAACTTTCTTCAATCCCAAGGCGTGCTGTGCTCGCACTATGGCGGATGAAGTTGTAATGGCCGGTATCCCTGTTATCTCTTGGATTCTGTTTTCTATTTCCCGATTATAATCCGGTCCCTCAAGAAAGCTGGCTGCCGTACATGTAAAAGCAATGGCGTCAACTTCCGCGTCCGCAAGTTCTTCCGCAGCCTTGGGCGCTTCTTTGCCCATACGGATAAGTTCATCATAGGTATCATCACTTGTTCGTGCACGGGCAAAATGTCCAGAAATACCCGGGGGCAAAATCTTTGTCGTTTCTTGTTCCAGCACAACGTTTATTGAAGGTAGAATAAAGCCTAGTCGCGCTCTCCAACCTATCATTATTTCTGCCTCCTATGCTTTAATAAGTTTGGGGAACTGACCCGAATAAAGGGAAAGTAAGGGGCAGCTTTAAAGCAGGATTGCTGTTTCATTTAGATGTTATATTTTCTGATTCTACTGCTGCCCCAAACTTTACCCGGGTCTACCTTCTAATTTTGTCCAACTTCAAACGGTACGAAATCGCCGTTTTCTATTTTGAGAAGTTTTAATGGCACATGCACATCCCCATTTTCGTCAAAAGTAATTTCGCCAATGGCCCCGGGGAAATTCTCCACCTGGGATAGGTGATCACTAATGGCATCCCTGTCTTCACCGTTTTCTTTGATTGCTTCCGCCAATAACCTGAGGGCGTCATAACCACACGGGCT
>DURJ01000076.1 GCA_012837285.1 Bacillota bacterium | reverse complement strand
GAAAGATAAAAAAATATTTAGGCTTACTCTTGTGTTGTTGCTTCCGTTACTTCTCTTATGTTTGGCTTTTAGTTACCCGCCTCTCCAAGAAGCCCAACATAACGAAAAAATAGCCGTGATGACCAATTCCGAATGGGATTGGGACCACGGTTGGCCGGAGACGGACTATTTGTCAGTGCTTAGGGAGACAGTGAGCGCACTGGATTATCTAGGATACCGCTATGATTTGGTAAACGAGACCATAGCCCAAGATGACCTAAATTCCTACGTCATGGTCATTTCTGTTGCCGGTACCGATGGGAAGAAAATATTACGGTATTGTACAGACACCGATCGGACGGTGTTTGTTCTGTATGATGTGAGTCCGGAACTTAGCGCAGGTCTTGACATTACCCAGGGTAAGTTCGTTCTTAGTGCTGAAGGGATTCCCGAGATAACGAAGGAGGGCCCCTTAACTAAAGGGTTGGTGAGCGAATACGGATCACTACCCTTGTGGGGAGCCTATGACCATTGCTTTGGTCCGGAAGCCGAGGTACTGCTAAAAAATCCCAAGGGATTGCCTGTGCTCACAGAACAAAGAAATTCCTCGGGACGGTATGTGTTTTTACTGACCAGGGCTTTAACCTGGAATGCCTACAGTTATCGCTTGTTAGATAACTTGATCCAGGAAGCTACTAAGCTGGCTAAGATCGGTGGGGTACCGTATGCCATGGATGTGCCGGTGATCATTCGCTTGGACGACTTTTCTTCCGGGTCGCTTTTCTGGCGAGCTTATACAGACATAACCCGAAAACTGACTATAGCGGCCATTATGGGGCAGATGGACGCTGAAGGGTGGTTGACCATGGCCCAGGCCGGGATTGATATTGTGCCCCATGGATACAACCACGAAGATCTCTCTACTTTGACTTATCAGAAGCAGGCGAAGATAATTGCCCGCACAGCAGAGAAATACCAACAATATGCCGGCCATCAACCGGTGGGCTATATCGCCCCTTACAACCGTATCAACGAAGATACTACCAAGGCGTGTTCGGAGGCCGGCCTCCTTTGGATCACCACCTATCACGGTATGGCCCGAATTCCCCGCCATTATTATCGGAACTGTTTGAACTCGGTTTGGGTGTTGGGAGCGAGACCGGAAGCTTTTGTTGACGCAGCTGCAGTCGAAAAGGCGTTAGTAGAAGGAGCGGTAGAGCAAAAGCCGCTTGTGTTTGTAGAACATCCCTCTGCTCGAAACGAGGAAGGTCGTTTGCAAGACTCTCTGTCAGCACTGCGGGCTACTGTAAATTACGTTAGTACCCATGACGGTTATTATTTAACCGGCATAAATGACTATTTTAGCCATCTTATCGACCAAAAGCAGGTGCATTGCGCTGACAACTCCATTGTTGTTAAAAATGAGATCGCTGCCGGGCTGACTTTTACTTATCCTGATTGTGATCGAGAGCATATGATGCAATTAGGCAGTAGTGTGCCTATGTTTTACCGCCATGGTTCCACGGTGCTTCCTGCCTTGCAGCCGGGAAACTACCTGCTGACACCGGTGCAGAATATGCCTGTTCTTCTTGAACCCGGTCCGGGTGTGGTTATTAAGAGCGCTGTTTACTATCCGGAAGACAAAAGAGCCGAGGTTTTGCTGGAGGCATTTGTGGCCAAGGAT
>DURJ01000075.1 GCA_012837285.1 Bacillota bacterium | reverse complement strand
GGGATGAAATGAGGGTAAAACCCTCAGAACGGCAGGAGTATTACTGTAAATTAGCCGTAGTTGGCCCCATAAAATGGAAATTGTGTTGGTTGCAGTCCATTTTGGTGAAAGAAGCAGGATTTGGGCCTGGTTTTCGCACCGGAATCATTATTATATAGCAATAAATCACTCTTTTGCGGAGGCGAAGTATAGCAGAATTGATATTACTAACGATCTAAAAATAAAATATCAGAATTATTTGCGGCCTGAAATCAAAACTATATCAATAAGCCAGTTTAATGAAGATGTGTGGTTGGAAACCTTATCGATAACAATTATCAAAGAAAAGGGATGGACTTAACACAACTGATTTATTTACAGATGATGCGAGTGAGGTTATCAATAAGAAATATAACATTTTTGGTATTGAAAATGGGGGTGAAATTTAAATTATGTTGAAATTAGAAGCTTTGTTCATTTTATGCAACGAATAGCAAGTACGATTTCCTTGTTGGGAGGAGAAATCATGCAGAAACCATTGTTATTAAACGACTTACTACATCTAAATCAATCGGATTTAGATAGAGCAAAGGTTAAATTCAATCAATATAATGGTGAGATAGAGCCTATGGAAGCCTATCTCCGCAATCCCGATGATGTAAATACTATTTGGCTGTTTTGGAGAGCAAAGCGTCGGTACTTCAATGTTGGAGAGATTGCGCTTTGCCTTTTCCAGCTGTCATGGAATACTTGGCTTCTTTCAACTATAAAAAGGGTTACACGGGAGCTGGGGGTAAACGACGGAGTAAATTACGAAGGCGAAGAATTGTTAGACTATATGCCTTATTTCGGGCGTGTTATAGTAAAATACCGAAAAACACATCAAACTCAAGTTGTTTATGCAAAAAATATTATAGACGAATTGGTAGTCGAGCAAATCTTACCAAGTATATTTGATGGGGTAGATTTTCCGGGATACGACAAGGTTCGATTATCTTATGAACAGCTCTCAACCATAGTACATAATCATAAGAAGGATTGGGTTGCAGCTTTGGAAAAACAAAAAGCTGTCTATCTTATTACCGACAAGTGCAGCGGAAAACAGTATGTCGGTTCGGCATATGGTGAAAATGGTATGCTTCTGCAGCGCTGGTCAAACTATGTAGTCAATGGTCATGGAGGTAACAAGCTACTCAAAGAAATAGTTGAAGATTCCGGGTTTGATTATGTTAAGCAAAACCTTCAATACGCAATCTTGGAGTATTACAACGCTCGCGTGGACAAGCATATTATCTTAGAACGCGAATCTTGGTGGAAAGAGACTTTAGGGAGCAGAGCATTCGGGTTAAATGCAAATTGAATTTGTCACTTACCATGCGAGATAATATTGACTTGTTCCTGCACATATAGAAAAGTTACATATAATTCAAAAAGGAGAATGCCGATGCAGAACATAAGCATTAACCGCAGCAAGATTGTGTTCATCAACCTTACCGAAATGGATGAATACAACGGTCTTGAGGCAAATCTCAAGGGTGGTGGTAGATTTGTCGAGCAAAATGGATATGGCCACGAGATTTTTAACCTCCGGCATGACAACGGAAAGTGTTATGGATATACACCACCTTACGGGAAAATTAATCTGCCCTGAATATCGAATGCAAGTAACCACGATGCACTTGGAGACTACATTGATGATGTTTTTGTAGTCTTCACTTGTTCCCGTGAATCAGAGGGTCGGATAGTCTGTGGTTTTTATCAGCACGCTCGTGTCTACGCTGAACCTGTGAATGATGATAGAAGCACACGAGTAATTGAAATTAATGGGCAAAGCGTCTTTGCCGAATATAACATTGTCTGCAACGTGGAAAATGCGATTCTGATTGATCGGAATGACCGTGTTAAACAGTTGCTGCACTCAGCACGCAATAATGGTGTTGGACATGGTCAGAAATCGGTATGGTATGTTGACAAGCCAGAACGCCAAAAGCTGAAAGACGATTTGCTTGACTATGTAGAGACGCTCATAAATCAGGCAAACTCAAGCGATAAATATAAACACCACCTCCTGCATGATGAAAGCAGAACGTACGTAACATCGACAAAGCAGATTTACAGTTCCTCGGTTGCCGACTAAGAGGGGGTGCAAAGACCATAGTGATGGAGTCAGTAGCAAGGCAGATACCCTTGCAAAGCATAATCTACAAACGAAAGAAAGGCCTTCCGCAGCCAGCCTATGACAGCAGAAAGCCCTTAAATCAAGCGGTTTCTGCCTCTTTGCCAACCGGCAATAGTGCAAGAATCGCTTATTTGCATTGTATCAAAGACGGTACGAACATAGACCTGTTATGAAATACTGGCGGTTTATATATTGACTTGTTTCCGAGAACGGATTAGAACCGAATTATACTGTGGAAATGTTTCCGAGAACGGATAATACCATAACAACCATGCTCGACCTGTCTCCGAGAACAAAAAAATACCAAATTACAGTCAAGACATCAAGGTGAGCCTATCGTGCCATGTTGAATGTGTTGTTTTGATCGCATGAACAATTCTATTCGTAGACGTATTGGCAGCGGAAGTAATGTGGTGTAGTATTGTACTTGTATTGGGATGTTCTTTCCGGTTGTTCGTAGCAAACGGCCCATTCGTTCTAGAGCAGGTGATGTGTTCTGAAGAACGTTTATGTTGTACTGACCCAAACAGGTACCATAGTATCCACGATTATTCGTCACTACACGCATGATCAGTATAATCATGCTTCCATTGCTTTTGACCCCTCGTTGGATGTAATGTATTCTTTCGGCCGGAAGCACCGTTTCAACGTGCTCAACAACGGCTTTATCGAAGAGAATTTCAATCGTGGGCTGTTTGCGGTTTTTCCCAATGCCAGGTGCTTGGTCCTGGAGATTACGGTTACCGAAGAACAATACCAAACCATGCTTGAGTCAGTGGAATTGTTTTTGCGTCGGCAGGAAATGTATCGTTATAATATAGCGGGCTTGCTAGGCTATATGCTTGGCATAAGATTAACGCCGAAAGATCGATTTTTTTGCTCCCAATTTGTAGCTTATATACTGGGAAGAACAGGGCTTTGGCCAGGTGTTCCGGAGCTGACCAAGCCCATGGATTTCCTCAGGATACAGAAAAGGAGTATCATATTTGAGGGTACGGTAAAGCAGTATAAAACTCTCCGTGCACTTGAGAATGAAAGTCAAAGGCTGTCGGCTAAGTACAAATCTGTTTTGTCCTTAATGTATCTGGCAGCTAAGATAAGAGAGACTAGTCGGTGGCTGGTAAGGCACGAGGGGGGGTATCTACGGTGTCGCTTGTTGTGGTGCAAGGTTGCCAACCATATCATGGCTTCCAGACAAAACGCCAGGGAAGCTGAGCCCATTCTCCGGCGTAATCCACGTTAACACGTGGTTTGGTACAGATGTTTTCCGGTGCTACCGGGATACCGGGAGTAATAAATAGTTTATTACCGGTTAGATCATAGCCATATTGCTCTTTGCTAATGCCCAAAGCCTGGCACAATTTGCCGGGGCCATTGGTAAGTTGGTATAATTTCTTTGGTGTAAGGTCTTGTTTGAACCGGCGCCGGGTTAACATAAGATTTATGCCGTCTTTGGGTTCTAAGGCTCGAACCAGCACCGCTTGCGGTTGTCCTTCGGTAGCTACGACTACGTTAAAACAATAGTACATGCCATATATGAGATATATGTAAGCGTGTCCAGGTGGCCCGAACATGGCCTGGGTGCGCTTTGTCTTTTTGCCACCATAGGTGTGAGCGGCTTTGTCTTCAGGCCCCATATAGGCCTCGGCTTCAGTAATGTAGCCGGAGACTATGCCTTCGACGGTAACGTGGACGAGAAGTTTTCCCAGTAGGTCGGGCGCTACTTCCAGGGCTGAACGAGCGTAAAAGTCAGGGGGCAGCCGCTGAGAGAGCATTATGATCTAAGCTCCTTTCTTGGCTATATCTTGTATCTGGTCCTACTTTGAGCTAACATCATTATAACCGATGTTCTTACGAGCATTAAGGTATATAATAACAAAAAGCGCAGGAGTAAAGACGATAGTGGGTCTGGAAAGCAGGAAAAAGAATGTGGGACCAGGAATCATAACTGATGGGAATAGACGGAAGAAAAGAGGGTGACTTCGGTGGACATTAACACCCGTGCCCTGGTGTTACATAAGAAAAATCGTGGTAAAATTAGGATTGAAAGCAAGGTTCCGCTTCGTAATAAAGATGATTTAGGGCTGGCATATACACCGGGCGTGGCGGAACCGTGCCGGGTTATTGCTGCCCGGCCGGAGGAAGTATACAACTACACTGCCAAAGGTAATCTGGTGGCGATAGTAACTGACGGCAGTGCTGTACTGGGGTTAGGTAACATTGGACCGGAGGCGTCGCTGCCGGTGATGGAAGGCAAGGCAGTATTGTTTAAGGCCTTTGGCCAGGTGGACGCAGTGCCTATTTGTTTGGCCACTCAAGATGAGGATGCTATCGTAGAGACGGTTAAGCTTATTGCACCGGCATTTGGGGGTATTAATCTAGAGGATATTAGTGCCCCACGGTGTTTTACCATTGAAGAACGACTAAGGACCGAACTTTCGATCCCGGTGTTTCATGACGACCAGCACGGAACGGCCATTGTGGTGCTGGCAGGCTTGATCAATGCGCTTAAAGTCGTGGGTAAGGAGTTAGAGGAAGCTGCGATTATCATTAACGGGGCCGGAGCGGCAGGCATTGCCATTGCCCGTTTGCTCACTCTGGCCGGAGCAGGAGATGTGGTTTTGTGTGACCGAATGGGAGTTATTTATGCCAGCCGACCGACAAACAATGCTGTGAAGGAAGAATTAGCCTGTGAGACTAACCGGGAAGGTATCAGGGGCGATTTGTCTGCGGCCATGCCTGGGCGAGACGTATTTATCGGCGTTTCGGCACCAGGTACAGTCAATAGCCAGATGGTGGCATCCATGGCCCGGAAACCGGTGGTATTTGCCTTAGCGAATCCCGTACCGGAGATCTTCCCGGAGGAAGCTCAAGCTGCCGGTGCAGCGGTAGTGGGTACAGGGAGATCGGATTATCCCAACCAAGTTAATAATGTGTTGGCTTTCCCTGGGGTTTTTCGGGGTACCTTCGACGCCCGGGCAGTACAAATTACAGATGCGATGAAGTTGGCGGCAGCGCAGGCATTGGCCGACATGGTGGGCGCCAGAGTCTCGCCGGAGTTTTGTCTTCCTGATGCGTTTGAGCCTGAGGTGGCAACTCGTGTTGCCCAGGCAGTAAGAGTAGCGGCGACCGAGAAATATTGACCAAGGAGGAAAAGAATTGGAAACCATTTTTGAGCAGACAAAGTTAGTGTTACTACAGGGGGATATTACCGAGCAGACGACGGAAGCTATTGTTAATGCAGCCAACAGCAGTTTGTTAGGCGGCGGGGGAGTCGACGGGGCTATTCACCGAGCTGCCGGCCCGGCGCTCCATGAAGAGTGTCTGGCGATTCGGGCCCGTCAAGGGGGTTGCCCTACCGGCCAGGCGGTGATAACTGGCGGCGGTAATTTAGCCGCTCGTTATGTGATCCATACCGTGGGGCCGATTTGGCGTGGAGGCGGTGAAAACGAAGCGGAGCTTTTAAGTCAGGCGTATCGCAACAGTCTGTGTTTGGCTCAGGAGAACGGAATTCGCTCGTTGGCATTTCCGTCCATCAGTACCGGTGCCTACAGATTTCCTTTGCGGGAAGCGGCGGCCATAGCTTTGGCTGCGGTCAAGGAATTTGTGGCTCAGCAACCGGAGGCATTAGATGAGGTGCGGTTCGTTCTGTTTTCTTCTAAGGACCTGCAGGTATACCAAGAGATCTTGACCGAGATGATTGATTCCAACCAATTGCCGTACGCTTAGCAGAGAGGATGGTGGCCATGGCATTTAACCATATTCAGCCTGTATTGCCCGGAATTAGTAAGACAGCATATCGTAATCTACCGGTAGCCAAATTAGTGGAGATGGCTGTGCAGCGCGACGAAGGAGTATTGACTGCTACCGGTGCCTTGAGAGTCGCCACCGGCAAGTACACAGGACGGTCACCCGATGACAAATTTCTGGTGGATAGGGAGTCGATCCATGATCGTATCTGGTGGCAAAACAATAAGAAAGTGATCCCGGAACAATTTGAGGCCTTGTATCAGCGGCTAAAGGTCTACCTGCAGGATAAGGAACTGTTTATCTTCGACGGCTTTGCCGGCGCTGATCCATCTTACCGGCTCCCCATCAGGGTGATTAACGAACTGGCCTGGCAGAATCTATTTGCGCACCAGCTATTTCGGCGGCCGGTAGCGGCGGAGCTTGCGGACCATAACCCAGAGTTTACCATTATCGCTGTCCCCGGGTTTCAGTCTCAGCCGTCTGTAGACGGTACCAATTCTGAAGCGGTTATTATGCTCGATTTTGAGCAGCAGTTGGTGGTAATCGGTGGGACTTCATATGCCGGCGAAATTAAGAAAGCAGTGTTTACAGTGATGAACTATCTTCTTCCTTTGCGTGGTGTTTTGCCTATGCATTGCTCTGCTAATGTCGGCCGAGCCGGTGACGTAGCCTTGTTCTTTGGGTTATCCGGAACCGGAAAAACCACCCTGTCAGCCGATACAGAGCGCTTTCTCATCGGTGATGACGAACATGGTTGGTCTGACCACGGCATCTTTAATTTTGAAGGCGGCTGCTATGCCAAAACCATTAGGCTTTCTCGGAAGCATGAACCCCAGATCTGGGATGCCATTCGCTTTGGTGCCGTGTTGGAAAACGTGGTACTAGATCCGAATACCCGGGAAGCGAACTATGACGACGACAGCTTAACCGAAAACACTCGAGCCGCCTATCCCTTGGAGCATATTCCAGGGGCCGTGGTCAAGGGGACCGGCGGGCAGCCGCAGACGGTAATTTTTCTGACAGCCGATGCTTTTGGAGTGTTACCACCGGTGGCTAAACTAACCAAGGAGCAAGCCATGTACCACTTTATTTCCGGCTATACGAGCAAACTAGCCGGTACAGAACGGGGCATCACCGAGCCGCAAGCGACTTTCTCCACCTGTTTCGGAGCTCCGTTTTTACCGCTGCCGCCCACTGTTTACGCACAGCTGCTGGCAGATCGAATTGTCAAGCATAATACTGCTGTTTTTCTCATTAATACAGGTTGGTCAGGAGGACCATACGGAGTAGGTGAGCGTATGAATCTGAGTTACACCCGGGCTATGGTTAGAGCGGCCATTGACGGCAGTTTGAAAAACGTTGCTTACCGGCCCCATCCAGTGTTCCAGGTGCTAATTCCTGCCAGTTGTCCCGGTGTTCCGTCTGAGATCCTGGATCCGGCTGTGAAGTGGGATAACAAGGACAAGTACCAACAAGCGGCCACACAGTTAGCAGCGCTCTTCACCCAGAATATGACTAAGTTTAGGGTTCCGCCGGATATTCTAGCCGCCGGCCCGGGCGGTGGAGCGAACATAAACAGTGAATAATCTAAGCCAGTGTCTCAAAGACAAGGCCAAGGTGTTAGGGTTAGCTCCGGTGGGGATTACTTCGGCGGCACCTTTACCAAAAGCGCGAACTGTTTTGGAACAGATCAATACAAGCGGATGCCGAATCCCATTTACCACCGGCGATATTGAGCGGCGAACTAATCCGAATCTGGTCTGGCCGGAGGCGGAATCATTGGTGATGGTAGGCTTACCGTTTAAAGTCCCGGCCGGCGGCCCCAAGGTAAGTGGAGAGCTAAGAGGATACTGGGCTGCCGGTACTTGCGGGAATGACTACCATGATGCCTTATTAGAGAAATTGAGGGCGCTGGGCCACTTCTTGCAGGAAACGGTTCCGGGAACCAGAGTGGCAGTGTTTGTCGATACCGGGCCTTTACTGGAGAGAGCTTTGGCTTATCGCGCCGGGCTGGGTGTCTGGGGGGAAAACAGCTTCATAATCCGGCCTCAAACCGGACCGGCCTTTTTTTTGGGTGGCTTGGCGACTAATGCACCTCTGGCTCCAGACCAACCATTGAGCACCTCCTGCCTAAAATGTGGGCGCTGCCGCGATGCTTGCCCGACAGCAGCACTGTCGGTTCCATACCGGCTGGACTATCGGCGCTGTTTGTCCTATTGGACCCAGGCGAAAGAGCTTATGCCAGCCGAACTGCGACCGCTTCTGGGCAACCGTCTCTACGGCTGTGACACCTGTGTACGGGCTTGTCCGCTGATAGAAAAGTCACCCCAGGAAGGGGTGACGGTGGATTTGATAAGATTCTTGGCCTTCACAGAGGAGGAGTTTCAAAAGGAGTACGGTACCAGCAGCGCTGCCTGGCGGGGGCGGACTGTACTGCAGCGAAATGCCGTGCTGGCATTAGGCAACAGCGACCGCCGACAGGTGGTTCCGATCTTAATTCAGTGCCTTAAGGATCGGCGGACCTCTGTGCGAGCAGCAGCGGCCTGGAGCTTGGGCCGACACGGCGGCCAACGGGCCTATGTGGCCCTGCGAGAGCAGCTTAAGCAAGAGCCGGAAGCGAGCGTGCGGACTGAAATTGAATTTGCGCTTTAACGGATCTCAACGTAGATGGTAATCACTTCTTCGCGCAATTCACGGGCTGTGTTCCAGGCTACGACCCGATAGCGTCCAGGCTCTACCCGACGGCCCGCGCTGTCTACTTGAGGCCATTGTTCGGTAAAGATCATCGTCTCTCCGGGCCGAGCGTGGATGCGCTGCACAGCTTGGCTGAAAGCGCGACCATCGGACCAACGCCAGATGAGGCGGTTATCCTGTCTGATTTCAAACTCGTATCGTTGCCCGGTTAGATAGGTGAGGGTTTGAGTTCGGCGACAGGTATTGGTCTTAGTGAGTTTCATCGTCACGGGCGTACCACGGGTATAAGAGGTGCGATCGGTGGACAAGGTGAGCCGGAAACACTCTGTTTCGCGTTTTTCTTCCGGCGGCGTAACCGGAACAGCAGCTTCTGGGATTCGCAGGCGCAGGCCCGGATAGACCAGGCCAGGGTTGGCTCGTACGAGATCGTCCAGAGAGATGCCGTAACGGCGGGCGATACTAAATAATGTTTCACCTCGCTGAACCACATGAACAGTCACACCGGGAGGGGCTGGAACAGTGGGAGGTGTTGGTACTGTTGGTTCTTCCACTGCAATAATTACCAGCTCTTGGCCGGGGAAAATCTCACTGCTGGTAAGGTTGCTAGCAGTCATGATCTCTTGTTCCGACACACCGAACAGACGAGCTATACTCCATAAGGTATCGCCTGGCTGTACCACGTAGATAGCCATGGCAGGGCCTCCTTTGTACGATTTATAGTTTATTGTATGCTCCGAGGTCTTTAGTTGTCGAAGCAAAAGGCCGAAAAACATAATGAGGGGTGTGAATTGGCGATGGAAGTGTACGATCAAGCTTACGCTTTAGCGCGAAGCTTACGGAACTCACAGAGTTTCCAACGCTTGCTGCAGGCGGAAAAGGCTTTGGCGCAACAACCGGGGAAGTGGGAAAAATTGCAAGAGGTACGGAAGAGACAGCTAGAGCTGACGGCAAGAGAGCTGGCTGGGGAGAAAATAGCGGCGGAAACTATTAGGGCACTGGGGCAAATGATGGAAGCTTTGGTGGTAGATGAACAGATTCGGGAATACTTGGCAGCAGAAGAGCGCTTTGGTCGCCAGCTGGCTGATGTGCAGAAGATATTGGGGGAAGTGCTCAAGGATCTAACTCTGCTGCAACGTGATCAAGGCGGGGAAGGAGTGCGATCGGATAGTGACTAGGGGACGCCAAGTGAAAAGCTTATTATTTGATCTTGACGGCACCCTAATAAAGCTGGACATGGCGGCTTTTTTACCCCAGTACTTTAAGGCTTTAGGGAGACACGCAGCTCGTTTTATCGAGCCGGAAGTTCTTATCCAAAAAATTATGGAATCAACAGCAGCCATGATAAACAATCTTGATCCCAAGCTGGCCAATAAGGACGTATTTGAACAAGATTTTACCGCACGCTCAGGTTTAGCAGCGGAGGAAGTTTTGCCGTTATTTGATTCTTTTTATGATCATGTTTTCCCCCAGTTGGCTGGGGAAGAAGTCCAAAGCCCCGGGGCCCAAGAAGCAGTGAAACTGGCGTTGGAGCGAGGACTGGAGGTGGTGGTAGCCACTAACCCGGTGTTCCCATTGCAGGCTATACGGGAGCGGCTGCACTGGGGCGGATTTGGGGACACCGAGTTTACGCTGATAACTTCTTACGAGAATATGCATTTTTGTAAGCCTAGACGACAGTATTATAAAGAGATTCTAAGGATGCTGGGCCGAAAACCGGCCGAGTGCTGGATGATCGGCAATGATGTAGGGGAGGATCTGGTGGCCGACGAATTGGGGATCAGTACGTTCTTGGTGCAGGATTATCTAATTCCCGGGCGTAAGGAACCGGCTGCGACCCGAACCGGGTATATGGCCGATCTACCGAACTTTGTGAACAGCGTAACTGGATAGGGAAGGAATACCATTCGGTGGCGTGGAATACTAACAGGCGCAAGAATGAGGTGAGGAGGCGGTAACAGCTGTTTAAGACGCTGACTGTTCACACCAAATCCACCAGTGAATTTGTGGATATTACGGCTGAGCTGACCGAGCTCGTAAAGGAGAGCGGGATTACCGATGGCGTCTGTTACGTCTATGTGCCCCATACCACGGCTGGAGTGACTGTAAACGAGAGTTACGACCGAGCAGTGGCCCGCGACATCGAAACCACCCTCTCCCGATTGGTACCTCGCTTAGGCGATTATCTGCATGGGGAGGGAAACAGCGCGGCTCACATTAAGGCAACCTTAGTGGGCTCAACAGTAACTCTGCTTGTTAATGACGGGGCCTTGTCCTTGGGGCGCTGGCAGGGCGTCTACTTTTGCGAATTTGACGGACCGCGAACCCGCCAGGTTCTGGTGCGGATAGCCGGTTTACCGTGAGGGAAATAGGCCCAGAGCGAGGAGGAGCCGGTTTGATGAAGGAAATCGAACCTGAATTTACTGCTAACGCCTTAACAGTGCTGCAGCGGCGCTACTTGAAGCGGGGCGCTGAGGGAGAAGTTTTGGAGACGCCGCGTGACATGTTGCAGCGGGTGGCGGTGCACGTAGCTGGTGCGGACAGGCTCTATGATCCGGAAGCTAACCTGGAAGAGTTGTCAGCTCAGTTTTATCAACTGATGGCTAGACTGGAGTTTCTCCCTAATTCCCCGACCTTAATGAATGCTGGGCGCGAATTAGGACAGTTGTCGGCCTGCTTCGTATTGCCGGTGGAAGACTCCATGGAAAGTATCTTCGAAGCGATAAAAAACACGGCGCTTATTCATAAGAGCGGCGGGGGTACCGGGTTTTCATTCTCCCGCATACGACCGCACAACGATGTGGTTATGTCCACTAAGGGGATTTCCAGTGGGCCGTTGTCGTTCATGCGTGTTTTTGATGTGGCCACCGAGACGATAAAACAAGGCGGAACCCGCCGTGGTGCCAATATGGCTATCTTGAGAGTGGACCACCCAGACATCATAGATTTTATTACCATCAAGCAAAACGAAGGTGTACTTACAAACTTTAATCTGTCGGTGGGATTAACCAAAGACTTTATGGCTGCGGTTAGAGAAGACCGAGACTATCCTCTTATCAACCCGCGCACGGGGCAGGAAGTAAAACGGCTGCAAGCACGCAAAGTCTTCGACCTTATCGTTAACATGGCTTGGGCTAGCGGGGAACCGGGGATAATCTTCTTGGACCGGCTCAATAGGGACAATCCCACGCCGGCGCTAGGTGCTATCGAGAGCACAAATCCATGTGGTGAGCAGCCACTGCTTCCGTATGAAAGCTGCAACTTGGGTTCTATTAATCTTAGTCTTATGGTTCGAGGCGGCAAGGACGGCCCAGAGGTTGACTGGGAACGTTTGGGTCAGGTCACGGCTCTGGCTGTACATTTCTTAGATAATATAATCGATGTAAACCGCTATCCGCTGCAACAGATTGAAGAGATGACCAAGGACAACCGCAAAATAGGTCTCGGTATTATGGGCTTTGCCGATCTTTTGATCAAACTGGGTATTCCTTACGACAGTGAACAAGCGGTGGCATTGGCGGAAAGGGTCATGGATTTTATTCACCGTAAGGCTCGTTCTGCCTCAGAAGCCTTGGCTAACAAGCGAGGTCCTTTTCCTAATTGGGAACAGAGCATTTACAGCGGACAAATTAAACTCCGCAATGCTACCTTGACCACTATTGCACCTACAGGGACCATTTCTATTATCGCCGGCACATCCAGTGGGATAGAGCCTCTGTTTGCTTTGTCCTACCTGCGCAATGTCTTGAACGACGATAAACTGCCGGAACTGCATCCACTGTTTTTACAAGTAGCCAAAGAGCGCGGTTTTTACAGCCCGGATCTAATTGAGCGACTGGCAGAACGAGGGAGTGCCAGGGGGTTGGAAGGAGTACCGGAGGATGTACAGGCAGTATTTGCCACTGCCCATGACATTAGCCCTGACTGGCACATTAGGATGCAGGCAGCTTTTCAGAAACATACTGATAACGCTGTATCTAAGACCGTTAATTTCCGCCACGATGCCACTTGGGAGGACGTAAGAAAAGCCTATTTGCTGGCGTTTGATTTGGGTTGTAAAGGTGTGACCATTTATCGTGACCGCAGCCGCAGCCAACAAGTATTGAATCTGGGTGCGGCTTCAGGCCGCCAGCCGGAAGGGACTCTTGCTCCCCGACCGCGTCCGCGGGTAACAGCCGGTACCACTGAAAAGGTGAAGACCGGTTGTGGCAACCTGTATATTACGGTCAACCGCGACGAATATGGTATCTGCGAGGTGTTCACCAGCACAGGCAAGGCCGGCGGTTGTCCATCGCAGTCGGAGGCAACGGCCCGGCTGGTGTCGCTGGCGTTGCGCTCCGGTGTAGACATAGAGGCTATTATCGACCAATTGAAAGGGATTCGCTGTTTATCGACGGTATCGCGGAAAAACGGTGGTGAAATTAAAGTTCTTTCTTGTCCAGATGCCATCGGTAAAGCTATTGAGCAGAATTTTATGCAGGGGGGCAATCCGGTCTTTGAGTCAAGCGAAGATGCCGATGCCGAAACAGATCCCGGGACAAAATGCCCGGATTGCGGTACGGCCTTAGAACACTCCAGTGGCTGCGTAACCTGTCCTGCCTGCGGTTATTCAAAGTGCAACTAAAATTAGTAAGGGGGATTTTTAGTGCGCCTGGCAACAAGAGCTCAAAATATTGGTGCATCACCCACTTTGGCCATGAATGCCCGAGCCAAAGAAATGAAGCGGCAGGGTATAGATGTGCTGTCATTTACTGTGGGTGAACCTGATTTCAATACTCCGGCACATATTGCCGCGGCCGGGATAGAAGCGATCAGAGAAGGGTTTACTCGCTATACACCGGCTGCTGGTATCCCGGAACTGAAAGAAGCCATCTGTATGAAGTTGGACCGTGATAATGAGCTTCAATATGAGCCTGCGGACGTGATAGTCTCCAACGGAGCTAAGCATTCTATTTACAATGCGCTACAGGCTTTGGTGGATGACGGAGACGAGGTGATCGTACCGGCACCGTATTGGGTCAGCTATCCGGAAATGATCAAGTTAAACGGTGGCACCCCGGTTATCATCCCGACTGCAGCTGAGGATGGGTTTAAGCTGAGACCAGAGCAGCTACAGGAACATATTACCGATCGGACCAAAGCAATTTTCATCAATTCACCCAATAACCCCACCGGGGCCGTGTACTCACGACCAGAACTGGAGAGTTTGGCTGATATTCTGGTACCGCGCGGCATTGTGATCATTGCTGACGAGGTCTACGAGAAGCTGCTCTACGACGGAGCGGTATTCACCAGTGTGGCCGCTTTAGGGCCAGAAGTTAAGGAACATACGGTCACCGTAAACGGGGTATCCAAGACATATGCCATGACCGGTTGGCGTATAGGCTATGCAGCTGCACCCAGGGTGTTAGCCCAGGCTATGGCTAACATTCAGAGCCATGCTACTTCTAACCCTAATGCCATTGCTCAAAAGGCGGCGGTGGTCGCCCTTACCGGAGACCAGACACCGGTGCAGAAGATGCTGACTGAGTTTACCCGCCGTCGGGAACAGATGGTCAAGGGGATTAATGCGATACCGGGGATGAGTTGCTGCAAACCGGAAGGTGCTTTCTACGTTTTTGCTCAGGTAGCGAGCTTGTTTGGGAAGACTATCCGTGAACGGAAGATAAACGGATCGGTGGATTTGGCCGAGGTGCTTCTTACTGAAGGCCACGTGGCCTTGGTGCCTGGGGCTGCTTTTGGAGATGATCGTTTTGTTCGGTTCTCATATGCGACTTCACTGGATGTGATTGAAAAGGGCTTGTTGCGGGTGAAGGACGTGGTGGCAGAGGCCAAGTAGCTGATAGCGAAGAGGAGTCTGGTTAGAACTACAACAAGCTTGCTTGTCCAGTGGCTTATCTAGTTGGGAAGGATGAAGGACATGCCCGACCTCTGGCGCAAAATACGCCAATTGCTCAATCGAGACGACAGGGACTTGCTGGACGAAAACAATGAGCAGAATGAAGGACCTTCGACGCCGGAGGTGCGGGTGGTAGTGCGCCGTCCCAACTCCTTTGCCGAGAGCGAAGCCATCGCCGCTTTGGTTAAGAGTGGCCAGGCGGTGGTGGTGAACTTTGAAGGGGTGCCTGTGGATACGGCTCAGCGGCTAGTAGACTATTTATGCGGAGCCACCTATGCCTTAGACGGCAACATGGAAAAGATAGGAGCGGCTATCTTTCTCTTTGCTCCCATGGATGTTAACATACACATGCGGGATCTCTTTGGGTTGGACGCGGAGTAAGCTGCCACAGGTACCACCCCCTTCTTTGTGGTACAGAGAAGGGGGGTTGTTGTTTACATGACGGAGTGCTAAGTTTTCCGGGAAAAGGGCCAAAAAGGAAAAAAGATGTCGGTGTGGAATACCTCTTCAAGGAAGGCAGGAGGTATTTTGTTATGGCAGGTTTTGTCCATCTTCATGTACACAGCGCCTATAGTTTACTCGACGGTGCCGGTCGCATTGAGGAATTGGTTCGCAGAGCGAAGAGCCTGGGCATGCCGGCAGTGGCTCTCACCGATCACGGAGTTATGTACGGCGCCGTGGACTTTTACAAGGCAGCACAAGCTTATGATATCAAGCCGCTGTTAGGCTGTGAGGTTTACGTTGCTCCTCGCACCCGCCACGATCGTACAGCTCGAGTAGATGATCGCTTAAATCACTTGGTTTTGATTGCTGAGAACGAACAGGGTTATGGCAATCTGATGGCGTTGGTAAGCCGGGCTTTTACTGAGGGCTTCTACTATAAGCCACGGGTGGACAAGGAGTTGCTGGCTGAGCACAAGGATGGTCTTATTGCTTTATCGGGCTGCCTGGCTGGAGAAATACCCGAGCACCTCTTGGCCAGTAATGAGGCGGGAGCGCTCAAGGCGGCGGGTACGTACTGCGATTTGTTCGGACCCGACAGCTTTTTTCTGGAACTACAAGATCAGAACTTACCGGATCAACCCAGATTGAACCGTGAGCTGCTTAATCTGGCCAAAAGGCTGAACATTAAGGTGGTAGCTACCAACGACGTTCATTATCTTCAGCGCGAGGACGCTGTCTACCACGATCTTCTTCTGTGTATTCAAACCGGCAAGAGCGTTCACCAGGCCGACCGGATGCGTTTTCCCACTGACGAATTCTATTTTAAATCCGAGGCCGAAATGGCCCAGATATTCAGCGCCATTCCTCAAGCTCTGACCAACACTGTTGCCATCGCTGAAAGGTGCCAGGTAAAGCTAAAACTGGGACAAGTACTGCTGCCGAAATTTCCGGTACCAGAGGGATTGTCGGCCGAAGCATATTTGGAACGGTTGTGCTGGGAGGGCCTTATCCGTCGCTATCAGCAGGCGGCTGCTCAAGCGCAAGAACGGTTACAGTATGAATTGAATATAATCGGGAAGATGGGATTCGCCAGCTATTTTCTTATTGTGTGGGACTTTGTGCGCTTTGCCCGGGAACATGATATCTCGGTTGGGCCGGGGAGAGGTTCAGCGGCAGGGAGCCTGGTAGCATATACCCTCGGTATTACCGATATTGATCCGTTGGCCCACGGCTTGTTATTCGAACGTTTTCTAAATCCGGAACGAGTAAGCCTGCCGGATATTGATATCGACTTCGCAGACAATCGCCGCGATGAGGTTATTGATTACGTAAAGTCCACATACGGCCCCGATCATGTGGCCCAGATCATTACTTTCGGCACCATGGCTGCTCGGGCTGCTATTCGCGATGTAGGTCGGGCTTATGATTATACCTACAGTGATGTGGACCGAGTGGCCAAGTTAGTACCAGCTGAACCAGGGGTAAGTTTAGCCGGGGCGCTGACTTCGAGTCGGGAGTTAGCAGATTTGTACCAACGGGAGGAATGGGTGCGCCGTCTTGTAGACGCAGCCCAGAAACTGGAGGGATTGCCGCGTCATGCCAGCACCCATGCTGCCGGCGTAGTAATATCAGCCCGACCGCTGATTGAGCATGTCCCGCTCCAGCAGACTGCTGACGGTATTATTACTACCCAATACCCTTGGGAAACCATAGAAGAAATTGGTCTGTTAAAGATGGATTTTCTCGGCCTAAGGACGCTGACTGTTATCCAGGAGACGAGACGTTTAGTCCAGGAAAAGCGCGGCCGAGCCCAAGAACGGGCCGCAATGCCCTTGGACGACAAAGCCACCTATGAGCTGTTGGCCTCAGGCAATACCTTCGGCGTATTTCAATTGGAAAGCCCCGGTATGAGAGCCCTGATTCGAGAGCTCAAACCGGTTGGAATAAATGATCTCACGGCCCTGGTAGCCTTATATCGGCCGGGACCGCTGGGCAGCGGAATGGCCGAAGACTTTATCGCCAGGCGTCACGGCCGTAAAGAAGTCCGTTATTTGCACCCATTGCTGAAGCCGATCCTGGCCGAAACCTATGGTGTTATCTTGTATCAAGAGCAGGTGATGCAAATTGCCAGCCGGTTGGCCGGTTTTACGCTGGGACAGGCGGACATGCTACGCCGGGCCATGGGCAAGAAGAAACCGGAAGTGCTGGCCGGTGAACGCCAGCGGTTTGTCGCCGGGGCGCAGGAGAAGGGTGTCGAAGCTGAAATCGCCAGCCGGGTATTTGACCTAATGGAGTATTTTGCCGGCTACGGATTTAACAAATCTCATTCTGCTGCTTATGCCATGTTGGCGTACGAAACAGCCTATTTAAAGGCTAATTACCAGGCTGAGTTCATGGCGGCTTTATTGACCAGTATCATGGATGACACCGATAAGGTGGCTCTATACTGTGAAGAATGCCGGCGCTTAGGGCTAAAAGTGCTGCCTCCGGAGGTAAATTCCAGTGCCGTGGACTTTTCCGTTGATAACGGCCAGATCCGGTTTGGGCTGGCGGCTATTAAGAACGTCGGGCGAGGGGCTGCGCAGACTGTGGTCCGGGAGCGAGAGAAAGGCGGCCTGTTTCAATCTTTAGTTGACCTGTGCCAGCGGGTAGATCTGGGCAGCATTAGCAAGAGGGCACTGGAGAGCATGATCAAAGCCGGAGCTACTTGTACTTTGGGCGGCAATCGCGCCCAACAGCTAGCTATCTTAGATGGAGCAGTAGAAGTGGGGCAGGCGTACCAACGGCAACAGCAAAGCGGCCAGGGGTTGCTATGGGATTTGCCGCCGGCTTCAGTTCAAGTGCCGGTGCCTAATCTGGCGGAGATCCAAACGGAGGTGAAGTTGGCCTGGGAAAAGGAAGCCTTAGGGTTGTATCTAAGCGGGCACCCGCTAGCGGAAAAAGCGGATCTGTTACGACAGGTGGTCACGGCTTGGAGTAATGAGTTAGCGGAAATACTGCCGGACACGCCGGTGGTAATGGGTGGGATTGCCAGTAATTGGAAAGAAATAACCACCCGTAAGGGAGAACCCATGGCTTTTCTCACGGTGGAAGATATGACCGGGGGTTTCGAAGCAGTGGTATTTCCGCATATTTTTGCCGGCAGTCGGTGGCTGCAGCGTGATCAACTGATCTTGATAAAAGGTCGGGCTGCCGACCATAACGAAGAGCTGCCCAAAGTGTTGGTGGATAAGCTGCTGCCCCTGGCTGCAGCCCAAGCACTGTACCTGCGGCTCACCGCTTCCACTCAGATTGATATCAGAGAGTTACAGGCCGAGATAGCACCTTATCCAGGAGACAGTCCGGTATTTGTCCTTTTTGCCCATGACCGACGTTTGCTGCGATGGGATAGGCGCTACAACGTTCGCTTGTGCGAGGATCTTCTAGCCCGGCTCAGGCAGCTACTTGGCGCTGACAATGTGGCGGTGAAGACAAGAAATATCTAATGGGGAAAAAGGAATTAGCTGAAGACAGGGCGAAAGATATAAGATCCTTAACTATAAGGGTTCAAGGGGGGCCTCAGCTTAAGATGTGGACAGTTGTATATGTGGCTCGCAATGGGATAGAGGCCGAAATGCTCAAAGGTATTCTCAACCAAGAAGGAGTATTGGTCATGTTGCGGGCGTTAGGGGTGCCGCACTTAGGCAGTTCCAGCAGTGTGGAAATTTTGGTGCCGGCGTCAGAAGCAGAGGAAGCAAACGAGATTCTGCAAGGTAACCTGTGCCTTTAATTGGGAGTGATAATCTAGTGCGCAGAACAAAAATTGTGTGTACCATCGGACCGGCCAGTGAAAGTGTGGAGCAGGTGCAGCAACTGTTGGTTGCCGGCATGGATGTAGCTCGGCTCAATTTTTCCCACGGTGACCATGTTATTCATAAGCGGCGCATTAATACTCTAAGGGTTGTGTCTAAACAGCTGGGCCGGTCTTTAGCTATTATGCTCGATACTAAAGGGCCGGAGATTCGTCTGGGTACTTTCGCCAGCGGACAGGTTACCCTTGAAGAAGGAGACAGCTTTACCTTCACCACTTATCCGGTGATAGGAGACCGGACTCGGGCCCAGGTATCTTACCCACAGCTTCCCCAAGATGTTCACAGCGGCCAAATCATTCTCTTGGCCGATGGTACCATATCGATGGAAGTACAGGAAGTTACAGATACGGAAGTACACTGTCGGGTGCTAAATGCCGGCATCTTACAGGATCGAAAGAAATTAAACCTGCCCGGCTGTAACTTGTCGCTGCCGGCATTGTCCGAACAAGATGTGGCTGATATTACTTTTGGAGTGGAAAACGGCGTTGACTTCATTGCCGCTTCATTTATCCGTAAGGCGCAGAACGTGTTGCAAATTAGGGAGGTTGTGGAACGGCTAGGAGCCAGCACATCTATTATCGCCAAAATAGAAAGCGGTGAAGGGGTCGAGAACATCGATGCCATCTTGAAGGTGGCCGACGGAGTAATGGTGGCTCGCGGCGACTTAGGGGTGGAGATTCCAGCCGAGGAAGTGCCGTTGATTCAGAAGATGATTATTACGAAAGCCAACCGACTGGGTAAGCCTGTGATTACAGCAACCCAGATGCTAGAATCGATGGTGCTGACTCCCCAGCCAACCCGCGCCGAGGCTAGCGATGTAGCGAACGCTATTCTAGACGGTTCTGATGCAGTGATGTTGTCAGCCGAAACAGCTACCGGGCGTTATCCCATGGAGGCTGTGAGCTATATGGCGCGAATTGCCAAGCGCACTGAGAGTGCCCTGATGTATGAGCGGGGTCTAAAGCACCAAGCACTCAATGAAGATGTTAGTGTCACGGACGCCATAAGTTATGCCACTTGTACTGCCGCGCGGGCCCTTAAGGCCACAGCTGTTCTAGTATCCACCAGCTCAGGCTATACGGCCCGGATGGTAGCCAAGAACCGCCCGCAGGCACCTATTATCGCCGTGACTGCCAAGGAAACCGTGGTGCGGCAACTGCTGTTAGTGTGGGGCGTATATCCTCTGTTGACTCGTACCACAGCCAATACCGACGAGATGATCGATTTGGCGGTGCAAGTGGCGCTGGATCATGGGTACATTAAGGAAGGAGACCTGGTGGTTATCACAGCCGGAGTGCCGGCCGGAGTGCCCGGCAGCACAAATCTAATAAAGGCGCAGATAGTGGGCGATATACTGGCACGTGGTACCGGAGTGGGGAACGTGGGTACAGCCGGGAGCGTCTGTGTGTTGAAAGATGCCAGCGAGGGCAGACAAAAGTTCAACCGTGGCCAGATATTGGTAACCCACACCACTGATAAGACAATGATTCCCTTTATGGAACGAGCAGCGGCTATCATTACCGCCGAAGGTGGACTTACATCCCATGCGGCCGTGGTCGGCCTTAATCTGGGCATACCGGTGGTAGTGGGAGTTAAAGATGCTCTCCAGTTGATGCGGGACGGTATGGTAGTGACGGTGGATCCGGTTCGAGGTTTAGTTTATCGTGGCCGGGCCCAGGTAAGATAGAAAGGGTGAGGAATGTGGGCAGTATACGCTCAAGATTACGGGATGTACAACGGATTACAGTTAAGGTAGGAACCTCGACCTTGACTTATGATTCGGGAAAGCTAAACTTGGATCGGATGGAACACTTGGTCCGGGAACTGGCTGACCTGGCCCACAGTGGTCATCAAGTGATTTTGGTGAGTTCCGGAGCAATTGCTGTAGGTCGTTCCCGCCTAAGGGTTGACCATCGACCGAAGACAACACCAGAAAAACAAGCCTTGGCGGCTGTTGGCCAAGGGATTCTATTGCAGACATATGAGAAGTTTTTTGCCGAGTATGGCCTGATAGTAGGTCAAGTACTTCTGACCAAAGCCGATGTGGACAATGGTGAACGGTACGAAAATGCCGTCAATACCTTTGAGACCTTGCTAAGATATGAGGTTATTCCCATCGTTAATGAAAACGACACTGTGGCCACTGAAGAGATAGAGTTCGGTGATAACGATACTTTGTCAGCCTACGTGGCTAAACTGGCCCAAGCAGACCTTTTGATATTGCTCTCCGACATTGAAGGTTTATACACAGCTGACCCGCGACAGCAGCCTGAGGCTCACTTGATACCCTTGGTACCGGAGATTACAGCGGAAATTGAAGAGTTGGCCAGCGGATCCGGTTCGGATCTGGGAGTAGGTGGGATGGTGACCAAGATAGAAGCGGCTCGGATTGCAGGCGAGGCCGGCATTCCCATGATCATCGCCACCGGGGAGAAGCCGGGGCTCATCAAGGCGGCTGCTGCCGGAGAAGAAGTAGGTACATTGTTTTTGCCGCCTACATGGCGTTAGTAAGACAACAGACCGAGGAGGGTTAATCCATGGAGGAGGTACGCAAAAAGGGCCAAGCTGCCAAAGCGGCCAGCAGGGTGTTATGCACGGTATCATCGGTACTGAAGAATCGGGCTTTAGCAGCCATGGCAGAAGAGATAATGTGTGCGGAAGATGAGATTCTGTCTGCCAATGAACTTGATATTGCCGCCGGCCGAGACAAGGGGCTGTCGGCGGCTTTGATCGATCGGCTCACCCTGACCCCAGCCCGCATTAGAGGTATGGCAGAAGGGTTGGCGGTTCTGCAGGACTTGCCTGATCCCATCGGCGAAGTGATTTCCATGTGGAAACGCCCGAACGGACTTCGAATCGGACAGGTGAGGGTTCCACTCGGGGTAGTGGGGATTATCTATGAAGCCCGGCCCAACGTGACGGTGGATGCAGCCGGTTTGGCACTGAAAGCAGGTAACGCAGTGATCTTAAAGGGCGGTTCGGAGGCTATTAACTCCAACAAAGCCATTGTGGCTGCCCTGCGACGGGCTCTAGTCGCTGTTAGGCTGCCGGAAGGGTCGGTTGACCTCATTGAAGACACCAGCCGGGAGGCAGCTACGGCTCTGATGCGGCTGAGCGAATATCTAGATGTGCTGATACCGCGGGGCGGGGCCGGACTTATTCGGGCCATAATGGAGAATGCTACCGTTCCGGTGATCCAGACCGGGGTGGGCAATTGCCATACTTATGTGGACGGTTCCGCTGACCAGGATATGGCCAGACGGATTGTGGTGAACGCCAAGTGTAGTCGGCCTGGAGTGTGTAACGCCTGCGAGACTTTGTTGGTGGACGCAAGCATTGCCGCTGCTTTTGTGCCCGAGGTGGTGTCGGATCTGACCGCCGGCGGCGTTGAAGTGCGGGGCTGTCCTCGAGTCAAGAGCCTATGTTCCCAGGTTAAGCTTGCCAGCGTGGAAGACTGGCGGACAGAGTACCTCGACTATATTATTGCGGTCAAAACAGTGGCCGGGATCGATGAGGCTATCAATCATATCAATAAGTACGGAACCCATCATTCGGAGGCTATTATCACATCTGATTATGCTCATGCTCAACGCTTTCTGGAGGAAGTCGATGCGGCGGCGGTATATGTTAACGCGTCGACCAGGTTTACCGATGGGTTTGAATACGGATTCGGGGCCGAAATGGGCATCAGCACTCAAAAGCTTCACGCCCGTGGCCCCATGGGCCTTAAGGAACTGACTACGATCAAATACATTGTTTATGGTAACGGTCAGGTACGGGAGTGATAACATTGCCGGCTGGGTATGCGGTGAGCACGGATATATACGTGCGCTATGCCGAGACAGATCAAATGGGTGTGGTCTACTATGGTAACTATTTTACCTGGTTTGAAGTGGGTCGCAACGCCTTTTTTCGAAGCTTGGGTCAGTCGTATAAAGCGCTGGAGGAACAGGGAATGTTGCTTCCCATTGTGGAAGCCTACTGCCGTTACTTGAATCCGGCTAAGTTCGAGGACCGAATCACAATTACCACCTCGTTAGATGATCTCACTGCTTCCCGACTGGTGTTTTCGTATACCATCCGATGCGGTGAGACTCCGGTGGCCACCGGAAGGACAACACAATGCTTCGTGCTCAAAAAGAGCGGCCGACCGGTGAGCTTAAAAAAGCACCATCCCGATTATTGGCAGCTTTTGCAGGAGCTACTCTCAACAAGGGACAACAAGACCAGCTAAGAAACGAAACCCGGTGGTTATGGGCAATGACCACCGGGTTTCGTTTTTCTGCCTTAAGGCAGGTAAAAGTCAGACTAAAGGCGAAAGTATATATATTGAAAATAATGATCCTACCTACTGGGAGGTTACTTTTCTTAAGGATGGAGATAAGTCGGCCCTGAGCTAAAACAGGAGTGAATCAGGCCATGATCATTGAGTCCATTGTTACCACGGTTAGCCCGCAGGGACAGATGAATCCTGCCCCCATGGGTATTACTTTGTTGCCGACGGAGCAGGCTCTGCAAGTGCGGCCGTATAAAACAACTCATACCTATCAGAACCTGCTCTCGACCGGCGTCGGAGTAGTAAATTTAAGTTACGATGGGTCGCTTTTCGTCTACACGGCTGTAGGTGATCCGGTTCTGCCGGGCGTTCCGGCGGAACGAGTGCCGGGAACTGTGCTGGTAGATTGTAGCTGGTGGGAAATTGAAGTGGAAAGGATGGAGGATCGGGAAGAACGAGCCCTGTTCACTTGTCGGGTTGTACAGGAGGGAGAAAGTGGAGTTGTCAGTGGATTCAATCGCGCCCAAGCGGCTTTGGTGGAGGGAGCAATCCTAGCTTCTCGCCCTTTTTTGTATAAACACTCTTTTCTTAACCAAGAACTAGATCGGCTGGCTGCTATTATTACTAAAACCGGTGGACCACGGGAAAGAGAAGCCTTGAGCTTTCTTCTTCGGTACTTACGGCAGTTTCGAGGAAAGGTGGATGGTACCAATGCTTAAAGTTGAGACGCCCTGCCGACTGCATTTAGGACAAATAGACCTGAACGGTTCCCTGGGACGGCTTTATGGTGGGCTGGGGGTAGCTTTAGAAGGACCAAAAACCGTAATTCAGGCCGAAATAGCTTCAAACTTGAGTGTGAACGGCTGGGAAAAGGAAAGGGTCCTGTCTTTAGCTAGGACGTTCCTGGCTGAAATGGGGGTTCAAGGAGGGGCCCGCCTGGTGGTGCAAGAGGCGATCCCATCACATGTGGGGTTGGGGTCGGGTACCCAATTAGCCCTGGCTGTGGGCGCGGCTTTGTTTCACCTCTACGATCAGGATTATTCGGTGGCGGAATTAGCTCGGATCAGCGGTCGGGGACACCAATCAGGGGTGGGGATTGGCATTTTCCAGAGCGGGGGTTTTGTAGTGGACGGAGGAATTCCGCGAGAATTTGACCGGGCAGACCTGAAAGGATACGTACCCCCGCTCATTTTTAGACACGACTTTCCTTCAGATTGGTGTTTTCTAGTAGTAACTCCGGCCAGCACAGCGGGTTACAGTGGGCACCGGGAATGGCAAGCGTTTCGGGCCATGCCGCCAATACCGCCGGAAGATGTGGGGCTTGTTTGTCGCCTGTTAGTTATGCAGCTCCTGCCGGCCTTACTGGAAAGAGACATTGAAGCTTTTGGGCAGGCTCTGACAGAGATTCAGTGGACCATTGGCAAACAGTTTGCTCCGATCCAAGGGGGATTGTACAGCCATCCTGCAGCTGAAGGGATTGTGCGTCTGCTCCTCAATGCCGGAGCCACCGGCGCCGGGCAAAGTTCCTGGGGACCGACCTTGTACGGAGTGGTTGAGTGTCGGGCTTTGGGGGAGGAAATTCAACAGGAGTTGAAAACGTACCTGAAGCAGATTGAGGTACCGGCTAAGGTGCGTTGTTTGTCGCCACGAAACCAGGGAGCTTCGGTGACCGGGGAAAAGGATGATTAACCATGGTTCAGAATCAGATAAAAAGTTGTTGGGAACGTTTTGTTGGGCAGGGAATACCGGTGGAGGGAATCCGCCCTGAGATCATGGCTTCTTGGGAAAGGTGCCGACGGCGGGGGCTGGATCCCTTTCAAGAAGTTAGGTGGACTCAGTTACAGGGACGAGAGCTGAAGGAACGACTGGAGGCATCCGCTTCAGTGGTGCGCGTTAGCCGACCCTTCCTGGAGAAGATCAGTGGGTTTTGTGATTTAGATGGAGCGGCATTCTTCTGTGATCCAGAGGGATGCATTGTCGCCGCTACCGGAGACCTGAACCGATTGTCTCCCCCAGAGACTGCCCTCAGGGTGGGAACTCAGTGGCGAGAAGAAGAGTTGGGAACTAATGCAATCAGCCTGGCTATCGCAGAGAAAAGCCCGAGCCTGGTTACTGGGACCGAACACTATCTTAATATGATGCAAGGGTTGTCGTGCGCCGCTGCTCCGTTGTTTGACCCGGAGGGTGAATTAATAGGAGTCCTCGGCATGGCCGGTTACCAGAGAACGCTTTGTTTTCATACTCTTGCTATGTTGATAGCACTGACGGCAGCGGTGCAAATGGAGCTGAAATTGGAACAGACCTGGGATCGGCTGGTGTCGGTGTTACAATCGATTTCTGAGGGCCTTATCTTTATCGATAATAAGGGCATCGTTAGCCAAATGAATACTGTAGCTGGGAGAATTTTCGGTCTCGATCCGGTGGAATGTTTGGGGAAGCCCGTGGAAGAAGTTTTCTGCAACTCTTTTCCATTATTACGGATGATTAAGACTGGTCGAGAAGGTTTTAATGACCGGGAGTTGGCGGTAGATTTTCAGGGCCGGCGGTTACGCCTCACTGTTTCCAGTCAGCCTGTTTGTTCCAAACGGGGCGGAGTTATCGGGGTGGTGCTGACTTGCCGAGAGATGAAGTCGGTACAACGATTGGTGACGCGCATGGCCGGCGCCCAGGCTCGGTTCGAATTTGAGGACTTAATTGGAGAAGATCCAAAGTTCACTGAGAGTATCGGTATCGCCAAACGGGTAGCCCGCACAGATTCCACCTTGTTGATCATGGGAGAAAGCGGTACTGGGAAGGATCTATTTGCTCAAGCAATCCACAATGCCAGTCCTCGACGGGACGGGCCTTTTGTAGCGATCAATTGTGCCGCTTTGCCGCGCGACTTAGTGGAAAGCGAGCTGTTTGGCTATGAAGAGGGCGCCTTTACCGGGGCAAAACGAGGGGGGCGACCGGGAAAGTTTGAATTAGCCAGCGGCGGTACTTTGTTTCTGGACGAAATTGGCGACATCCCGCTGGAGACGCAGGCCAGTTTGCTTCGAGTGCTGGAAGAAAAGCAAGTGATTCGGATCGGAGGGCATACGCCAGTTCCAATTCAAGTTAGATTTATTGCCGCCACCAACAAGGACATTGCTAAGCTAGTCAATGAAGGACACTTTCGTTTAGATCTGTTTCATCGTCTCAGCGTGGTTAATCTGTTTATTCCGCCGTTGCGGGAGCGAGGCGATGATGTCCTCTTGCTGGCGCGCTATTTTCTGCGACGTGTTTCCGGGCAATTAGGTTATGAGCAGGTGGTTATGAACCCGTCTATTAAACAAGTTCTATTAGAGTATCACTGGCCCGGCAATGTTCGGGAACTACAAAATGCCATTGAACAGGCATTACACCTGGCAGAGGACGGAACTTTACAGCTGGAACATTTTCCGGCGCGGATTTGTGTGCCCCGGTCGCATACCATGAGGCCAGCCATGGCCGAAAAAGGTCACAGCTTAGCCGAGGTGGAACGAATGGCCATTGTGCAGGCACTGGAGGTTTATCAAGGAAATGTAAGCAAAGTGGCAGCCTTTCTGGGAATCGGTCGTACCACTTTGTATCGGAAACTAAAGCGCTATGCGATTGAACTGAAAACTTTTCGGGAAGATGCATCATAGTGGATCATGTGCCGGAATGAAACAAATCTTGTCCACCATTCTCCCTCTCTACTCTAAAACCATAAATAACCAAACTGTATACCAGAACCGTATCATTGTGAAACACCATCCTGAACAGTATTTTCCGCTGCAGAAATAGCCACAAGCCTCACTGACCGTAGGGTAGGCACAATATTGCCAAGCCTGGCACAATTATTGCAAATAGAAACAAGTAAGAATTGTGCCAAAAACAGGGGAGGTGAGGTTGAAGTTTCGGCACACTGTTTACTGGTAAGTATGGTTTGGGCAAAAAAGAAAAAAGAAAGGGGAATTGTCCGTGTCTAGTACCATCCATGAAAAGATGATTAAAGAAGCCTTATCGGCTCAGCGGGCAGATATCGGGGTAATTAAGGAAAAGCGGGGTCAGACCTTTACCATTGGTGACGCCCAGCCCTATGTGGATGCCGTCAACGGTATGACCGTTGGGGAGGGGCAGTCCCCTGAGGTCATTGACCTCCATGTTCAGTCTGTCAATGCCCATTACGAAATCCTCAAAGGATTGACTGAGTACGTCCGACCTGAAGACGATCCTTTTGTCGAGCACTACCAGACTCCCCCTATTCTCGAAATTCTGGTTGAGGAAGACACTGGTTTCAAAGAGTCTATGAGCAAGTTTATCGACGCCATTGCAACGAACGAGGCCTTAGTTGGACGAGAGGCGGTCAGACGTTATGGCGGGTTCTATGGACCCACTTGCGTGGTGGACTTTGCCTTCTGTCCTGGTTCCACCACTTCAGTGGTAAACGAGATTCTCAAAGGCGTAGATATTCCAACGGCTCATAAAAAGGCTATTTTGTCGGCCAAGTCGTGGGGAATGAACACCTCTTATGGGATCGGGGCCGCCTTTGCCGATTCCATTGAGGCGGGCAAGACCACTGCCCAAGCTGTTCGGGACGAGATTGAGATGCTGCAAATGGTCTATCGGGAGCCGATCGCAGCTCAGACGAAGCTTATGACCGATGGTGGTCATCAGTCCTTTGATGTTAAGGAGTATATGCTCAAATACAAAGAGCGGATGAAGCCCCTCATTCTTAAGGCAGTAGAAGCAGGGGTTCATTATGGTAACATTGTTACTGTTCCAGCTTACTGTGTAGGCGATGTGGCTCACCATATTGCCCAATCGATGTTCAATATGGCCAAGGACGATGTAATTATGGCCATTATGGAAGCTGAGACCGATGTTTTGGCCAACACTCTCCAGAGAGGGCTGGAACAGGGCTACGACAGCGCCTATGATGTTTTGAGTGTAGCTACCGGTTCCACTGCCTGTGGGGCAGCTTACATCTTGGAGAAAGATGGATTCACTGCGCCGATGGTGATCGATCTGTTAACGAAACGTTTCTACAACTATGTCCAACTATATCCGAACCGTGGGGCTGCTGCTGAACTCCACAATGTAGACTTTATGGATATGATCCACCGGGGGAGCAATATTCTGGAAGATGAACCTATTGGCAATGGCGGCAAGGTGAGAGGTGTCAAAGTTGATTTAGATCCCATCGAGAAGAATGAGGTGCTGGCTAATCCTCAGCGTTACACCTATCCGGCCTGTGGTATTACGGTACGATTCTCCGCTCTTATGCGGCTGGCCGACTTCCCTTGTCTCCTGACCAGCGAGCCGGTAACCGCCACTTTGATGACCAATATTATTGCCCTGAACCCTGAAGTCCCCGGTTCTCCAGCCCGAGTTTGCAAGGACTGTGCTGTCTGCATCTTGACTAAACGCCATAGCCACTGTAGCTGGCATGATACTGTATAGACAGCGGATGTTAGGACAGTGATGAGACCTCAGTATTTTAAGCAGCAATAAGGATATGTAGGGGGGTCTAACTTGTCTGTAGGCTGTGGGAGGTGAAGCGGGTGGTAAGACAGAAGGAAACAGGCACCACCACTGCTAACCTCCTGCAGTTTACTTTTTTCGTACTGCTGCATCTGCAATTAGGCTCAGTGCAGGGGAGGTGGCAGGGTGAAGAAACTACTCATTCAACTGGATACAGACTCCATGCCCAGTGTTTTTGACACTGTTGTGGCCTACGATGCCGGAGTCGACCATGTCTTGGCCTACGGTGGGGTGACGGCAGAGAATGTACGCGATTTTGTCTACGGAGCAATGTTTACCCGCAGCAACCAAGATCTAAAAAATACGGCCATATTCATCGGCGGTTCACAAGTGGCAACTGCCCAGGAAGTGTTAACGACTGTGCAAAAGACTTTTTTCGGTTCGGTTCGAGTGTCGGTGTTAATGGATGCTAATGGCTGTAACACTACAGCGGCAGCAGCGGTTATCAAAATTAATCGTGCTTATCCCGTAGCTGGGCAGAAGGCTTTGGTAATGGCGGGAACGGGACCGGTAGGACTCAGAGTGGCAGCCTTGTTGTCTTTGGGCGGCGGCCAGGTAACTTTGACTTCCCGATCCATGGCTCGGGCCGAAGCGGCCTGTCAGACTTTAGCGGAACAATATAAGGTGGTCGTAGAACCGTTGAAGCTTAATCCTAATGATCAACAGGCTGCAGGTGCAGCCTTAGCCGATAAGGCCATTGTGGTCACTACCGGTGCCTTAGGCGCAGTTCTTTTGACCGAGGAAACCTGGGCTGGAGCCGCGGCCTTGAGAGTTGTAGCAGACCTTAATGCTGTGCCCCCTGGCGGTGTTACTGGCCTGAAACTGAGCGATGATGGGAAGAGGCGTCAGGGGAAAATATGTTTTGGCGCCCTGGGCATCGGCGGACTCAAGATGAAGATTCACAAGACTGCTGTGGACCATCTGTTTACTAGAAACGATGTGTTCCTGGATGCTCAAGAAGTATATAGTTTAGGCCAGGACAGCTAGGAGGAAACGGTCTTGCAGAAGTTGTTGGTGCTGGGTTTTAGCACTCGGGGTTTGGCTGAAGCTGTTGCCAAGAGCAAGGAAGGCAGCAGCTATGAGCTCCTAACCTTGGATTACTTTGGTGACTATGATCAAAACCAATGGGGGCAGAGTTATTCACTGTGGCGGGATTTTGGACAGGCATCTTTTTCAGCCCAAGCCTTGGCCACGTCCGCCACCAAGTTGAGTTATGATACTTTGGCCTATACTTCAGGCCTGGATGATGAGCCTGATTTGGTGGCTGAATTGACAACCGGCCGAGAGCTGTTGGGTAACGACAGCTCTACCCTACGGCGGGTCAGAGATTGGGAACAACTTCACCGGTTCTTGGAGACTAACAGGTTCGCTTACCCGCGGACGTTGTATCAATGGCAGGGGCCGGTGCCTTCGGGACGGTGGCTGTTAAAACCCAGAAAGTCCGGCGGTGGAACCAACATTAACTGGGCGGCGGAGGAGGTGCATCTGTCCGAAGACTACCTGCTGCAGGAGTATCGGGCCAGTATGCCGGCCTCCGTCTCCTTTGTTGCCAATGGTCAGAAAGCTTACGTTTTAGGCATAAGTGAACAATTATGTGGAAGCCGGGATTTTGGAGCATCAGAATTTATTTATTCAGGCAACATCGTACCGTTATGGCTGGATCGATGGAGTGAGTTCCCGATTGGCTTGTGGACTTGGTTAAAGAAGCTGATTAACCTCGTCACCGTGGAATTTGGTTTGAAGGGATTAAATGGTATTGATTTTCTTCTCACTGCTGACGACGAACCGATGTTTCTGGAGGTGAATCCCCGCTACTCGGCATCTATGGAGCTTTTTGCTGCTGCTTATGGCTACGACTTGTTTTCGTTGCATGTCAAGGCCTGTCAGGGCTTTGGGGTAGAACAGGCCGTTTTGCCTGCCATATGCCAGCGGCAGGGCTATTGGGGGAAAGCTGTCGTCTACGCCCCATGGGATTTAAGCTGCGGCGATACCGGTGGCTGGTTCCGAGCCGGGATCCGTGACATTCCTCATCCGGGTGAAAAAATATCGGCCCACTCTCCGATTTGCACCGTTCTAGCCCGGGGAGATACGCGGGAGGAATGTATGGAGGCCCTTCGTGAACAGCAATACTGGGTATTAGCCCAAGTGATTCCCAGCAATAGGAAAGGGGGCGGCCCCGGTGAAGGTTGAGGTAATTCTAATTACCGGCAGAACCATCAACCAGGGCCGAGGCTTGATGCAAGGTAAGGAGTCAGGGCTATACCGAAAGGAAACTGCCGTGGTTGAACTAGGCGCTGCCGTTCTAGAGCAATTGGGGCTGCAGGCAGGAGATTTGGTCCGGGTGGGCACCGCGTTTGGAGAAGGAATATTTAGCTGTCGCCTAGCTGATCTGCCTCATAATCTGGCCTTTGTTCCCTACGGTCCAGAAGCTAACCGCCTGACCGATGCACGAACAAACGGGAGTGGGATGCCTGGCTACAAAGGACTCCAGGCCTGGGTGGGGAGGGACTCCAGTGGTTGTTCATAAGAATGTTGTTTGTCCTGGCTGCGGGTCCCTGTGTGACGATCTCCAAGTTACAGTGGAGGAAAACAAAGTGACAGCTGTACTGCGAGGATGTATGTTAGGTCGGGCTAAATTCATAGCTTCCCCTGCAGGCGTAAGCCCCCGAGTGGCCGGACAGGAATCAAGCTTCAAGGCGGCACTGGCTGCGGGGGCCAGGATTCTGGCTACTGCTCGCCATCCATTGATTTACGGACTTTCCAGCACTACGTGTGAGGCTCAAAAGAAAGCGGTGTATTTGGCAGAAATAATCGGGGCCAGCATCGATTCAACGTCATCAATCTGCCATGGTCCCGGTACATTGGCTCAACAGCTGGTTGGTATCCCCACTTGCTCTTTGGGTGAGGTTAAAAACCGAGCTGATGTGGTGGTTTTTTGGGGCTGTAATCCGATGGAAGCTCATCCGCGTCATTTTAGCCGCTACTCTGTAGCAGCCAGAGGCCTAGAGGTGGCCCGAGGGAGAAAAGACAGACAAGTGATCGTGGTGGACGTACGGAAGACAGCAACGGCCAAAGGAGCCGACCTGTTTCTGCAGGTGGAACCAGGTGGCGATTTTGAGGTGCTGACAGTACTGCGGGCCTTGGTTAAGGGCCATGAACTCCCCCGAGCAACTTACGGAGGAATACCATGGGAACAGCTTGTGGAAGTAGGTGAGATTTTGCGGGCCGCCAGTTATGGTGTGCTTTTCTTTGGGATGGGTCTGACTATGACCAGAGGTGGGCCTTATAATGTAGGCCAGGCCATAGACTTAGTTCGTGACTTAAATCGGCACACCAAGTTTGCTGCCATGCCGATGCGAGGTCACGGTAATGTGGCCGGCAGCGAAAGTGTTTTGGCCTGGCAAACAGGATATCCTTTTGCAGTCAATTTTAGCCGCGGTTACCCGCGCTATAATCCGGGGGAGTTTACTGCTACCGATCTATTACGGCGGCGGGAAGTGGATGCGGCTCTGATTGTGGCTGCCGATCCAGTGGTTACATTACCTGCCCGGGCTGCGGCCTGCTTAAAGGAAATCCCTACAGTGGTTGTGGACCCCTATTATTCGCCTACAGCTCAGGTAGCTCAGGTGTACTTTCCTTCGGCCCCGGCTGGAATAGGAGCCGCCGGCACTGTCTACCGTATGGATCTAGTCCCCCTGTCGGTGAAAAAGCTGATTGAATATCCATGGCCCAGCGATGAAGAAATTATCAGCGAATTAGTGCAGGGGGTGAGCAAATGCTCATGATCGAAGGTGCCTGTGTCTATGATCCCCGCAATGGGATCCACGGACAGGCGAAGAGCATCTTTGTGCAGAATGGTAGAATTGTTTCCGGGGAGCAGGGCACCGTTGACACTGTCATTCCTGCCGCTGGGTTAATAGCTATGCCAGGCGGGATCGACATTCATACCCACATCGCCGGTCCGAAAGTTAATACCGGGCGGATCTTGTGCCCAGAAGATCACCGTCGAGATCCAGTGCGTCGTACCCATAGCACCAGAAGCGGTGTCGGCGCTACGGTTCCCTCTACTTTTGTCACTGGCTATCGTTATGCCAAGCTGGGCTATACTACTGTGGTGGAGGCAGCGATGCCACCACTGAAGGCGCGCCATGTTCATGAAGAACTGGCGGACACACCTATAGTTGATAAGGGCGCTTTGGTTTTGATGGGTAACAACCACTTCATTTTAAATTTGATTCGTCAGCGAGAGAAAGAGCGACTACTGGACTACATAACCTGGCTGCTTGAGGCCACCGGTGGTTATGGGATCAAAGTAGTAAACCCCGGTGGTGTTGCCAACTGGAAACGGGGGAGCAATGTCCGACATCTGGATGATGAAGTGTACGGTTACGGTGTTACTCCCAGACAGATTATCGACACGTTACTGGACATCAATGAGGAACTAAGACTACCCCATGCCGTTCACCTGCACTGCAATGGTCTCGGTCAGGCTGGTAGCGATGAGGTGGCGTTGGCTACTATGGCCCTGGCCGCTGGACGTCGGTTACACATAACCCATCTTCAGTTTAGTGGTTACCGGAAAGCTAACGGTTTGCCGTTTGCTTCCGGGGCGGAAGCACTGGCTGCTGTTGTCAACAGCCATCCTAATTTGACTGTGGATGTAGGTCAAGTGATCTTTGGCCCAGCCGTCACCATGACCGCTGACGGACCCTTGCAATACCAACTGCATCAACTTACTGGCGAACGATGGGTGAACAATGACATCGAAGGAGAGACCGGTTCCGGGGTAGTGCCTTTGGTTTACCATGAACAGAGCTATGCCGGGGCGATGCAGTGGCTCATTGGTTTGGAACTTTTTCTACTTATTGACAACCCTTGGCAGGTGTACTTGACTACTGATCATCCTAACGCCGGTCCTTTCACCGCCTATCCTTGGATCATCAGACTCCTAATGGATCGGAGTTACCGGGAAGAGGTGGCAGCGAAGCTGAACAAAAGAGCACAGCAAAGGACCAATGTTTCAGACTTGTCCCGGGAGTATACGTTGGCGGAGATAGCTATAACCACCAGGGCCGGACCGGCACGGGCTTTGGGTCTCAGACACAAAGGCCATCTTGGTATCGGTGCTCAGGCCGATATTGCCATTTACCGGCCCCAAGCCAATTACCAAGAAATGTTTGCTTACCCGGAATATGTAATCAAAGAAGGGCAAGTGGTAGTTAACAAGGGAGAGGTGATACGAAGCTGCGTTGGCAAAACTCTGTTACCGGAACTGTGTCAGCGACAGGCGGTAGATTCATGGTTAGCACCGCTATTTGAGCAGGTCTATAGCGTCTCGTGGGCCAATTACCCAGTGGAAAAACAGCGTTATTTCCCCTGGGAGGTGATTTCGTGTACATAAAGGGTGTCTACATCCACGATACCTTTGCCGAAGCTTTCGCCCTTTATGGAACCCGGTTTATTATTACAGCTGCCAACCGTAAATGGGCTTTACAGGCGGCTCAAAGCGTAACCGGCTTCGCCACTTCTATTATCGGCTGCGGTTGCGAAGCTGGAATTGAAGGCGAAGTATCCGCGACACCTGATGATCGACCGGGGGTGGCAGTCTTACTTTTTGCTACTTCTTTTCAAGAACTGGAAAAGCAGCTCTTAGCCCGACTGGGGCAATGCGTGATGACTTGTCCCACCACTGCTTGCTACAACGGCTTGGCGAGTGATGGGCAGCTTCAGGTAGGAGGGAAACTGCGCTACTTTGGCGATGGGTGGCAAGCCAGCAAGGTTATTGCCGGACAGCGCTACTGGCGGATTCCAGTAATGGAAGGGGAGTTTCTAATTCAAGAGAGCTTTGGCTACTGTAAAGGTGTGGGCGGAGGCAATTTTCTGCTGCTAGGAACTGATGACCAACTGACTTTGGCGGCGGCAACAAAGGCAGTAGAGGCCATGGAAAAGGTAGCCGGTGTTATCATGCCCTTTCCCGGCGGTATAGTCCGAAGCGGAAGCAAAGTGGGCTCACGCTATAAATCCCTGCTAGCGTCAACCAACACAGCTTACTGTCCAAGCCTGCGAGGACGAGTGGAGTCGGCTTTACCTTCGAAGGTGAACAGTGTGCTGGAAATTGTTATTGACGGGCTCGATTTAGCAGCCGTGGAAGAAGCCACCCGGGTTGGAATAAGGGCAGCTTGTGAACCAGGAATTGTACAGATAACAGCCGGAAACTACGGGGGTAAACTGGGCCAGTACAAAATCCAACTTCGGTCGGTGCTGGAATGAGGTGATCCCAACTTGCGACTGAAGCTGAAAACTAAACTAGAAGTTCCTTTGGAGGCTGAAAGCATTTCTCCGGCACATCTCCTCGGCAAGCCCGTTCGAGAAGTGGCAGCGCTTCCTTTACAATATGGTAATGAGCAGGTTCCTTTGGGGGAGTTCTTTTCCATTGACGGTACAGAGTGTACCGGGCAGCTACATGTGGAGGGTGATTTGGGCCGAGTCAAGTATTTGGGCCGAGGCATGGACCGGGGCCTGCTCACCATTGACGGCCCAGTAGGCATGCATTTAGGTTCCGGTATGTTGGGGGGAGTGATTAGAGCAAGGGGAGAAGTGGCTGACTGGTTGGGCGCTGAAATGAGAGGGGGATTAATTAGAGTTGAAGGATCAGCGGGACACTTAGTAGGTGCCGGCTATAGGGGAGAAAGGACAGGCATGACTGGCGGCACAATCATCATAAAAGGGAATGTGGGTAACGAGGTAGGGGCCAGAATGAGACGAGGACTGATAGCGGTAAGCGGTGCCAGCGGTGATTTTCTTGGCGTCGGGATGCGGGCGGGAACATTAGTTGTTTTTGGACAGAGCGGTGCCCATCCGGGAGCTAATATGAACAGAGGCACCATTGTATTAACTGAAGCCACCCATCTGTTGCCAACCTTTGTCTATTGCTGTATTTATCGTCCTAGCTTCCTGCCCATCCTTTGGCGAACACTGGAAAACCAAGGGGTTTCAGTGCCCCAGGCTGCTCGGGAGGGAAGCTGTGCTCGCTATCTGGGCGATACCAATGAATTGGGCAAGGGAGAGATTTTGATATGCCAGCGGGCAGAATCTGCTTAAATGAACAGGCTGCAGTCCTGGTAGAACACCTGGTGGACAACCAGCAAGCTTTAGGGATCGAGCACATTACTTTTTCCGGCAGAAGTCAGGTGCTAGATGCGGGAATAAATTCTCCCGGAAGTTTAGAGGCCGGGCGGCTAGTGGCCGAGGCTAGTCTGGGAGGTTTGGGCCGCGTGGAGTTTGTGCTGCTTTCCTTTGATGATTTTTGGCTACCGGGGATTCAGGTTACGGTTCAGGAGCCTTCAATCGCTTGCCTGGCTTCTCAGTACGCCGGGTGGTCGGTACAAGGGGAAGGCTTTTCTGCTTTGGGTTCTGGACCGGCCCGAGCACTGGCGGCCAAAGAAGAGGTGTTCAAGGTTTTAGCTTACCGGGAACAAGCTAGGCGAGGTGTGTTGATCTTAGAATCAGACAGTTTGCCTCCGGAACAAGTTGCCCGTAAACTGGCCGCAGAGTGTGGCTTGCAGCCTCAACATCTATGGCTGATAGCTGCTTCTACAGCCAGTATTGTAGGTTCAGTGCAGGTGGCGGCACGGGTGGTGGAGACCGGACTTCACAAGCTTCTAACCTTAGGTTACGACATAAATTGTGTTAGAGCGGCTTTTGGCACCTGTCCCTTGGCACCGGTGGCCCAGGATGATCTGACAGCCCTCGGACGGACCAATGATGCGGTGCTGTACGGCGGACGGTGTTTCTACACGGTAGCCGATGTCAGCGATAGAATTCAAGCGGTGGTAGATCGGGTACCGTCCTCAGCGTCTTCCGATTACGGTACCCTTTTTCTAGATCTGTTTAAGCGCTATGGTGATTTTTATGATATGGACCCGTTACTGTTCAGTCCAGCAGAGGTTGTTATAAACAATCAATCCACCGGCCGGGTCCATCGTGCCGGCAGCATTAATGCCGACCTGCTGCGAGCGTCGTTATTGGAGGTGTAGAGGTAGTGAAAATCGGCATTGTAGGTGGAGGAGAAGGGTGGCATCGGCGGCAACTGGAAGCGGCCTTGGTAAAGCGCGGTGCAACGGTACTGCACTATCCCATCACCCAACTGACAGCCAGAATCGACACCGGTAACCTGGAGGTTGCAGTTGGGGACAAAATACTGCAAGATTGCACTGCTTTGGTGGTGCGAACTATCCCTGGCGGTTCTCTAGAGCAGATTATCTTACGCATGGATATCCTCCGCCGGCTAAAGGAACAGGGACTCAGTGTCTACAATTCGCCTACAGTCATTGAAAAAGCAGTGGATAAATACTACACCTCCTCAGTTTTAGCTGCGGCTGGGATACCTACACCGCCGACGGTGGTCACGGAGGATTATCAACAAGCTCTGGCTGCCTTCGAAGAGCTGGGCCGGGATGTGGTGGTGAAACCGTTGTTTGGGTCGCTGGGAAAAGGGATGGTGAGGGTCAGCGATCCTGATGTGGCGCAGCGGGTGTTTCGGGCCTTGGATCTGGGGGGCTATGTTTTCTATCTGCAGCAATATGTTCCCCATGATAATTGGGATATCCGTGCCTTTGTGCTAGGAAAGAAAGTCATCGCAGCTATGACTAGAGCCGGCTGTAGCTGGAAGACCAACTTGGCCCAAGGAGCTGAGGCTACTTGGCGGATCCTTTCTTCTGAGGAAAAAGAGTTGGCTCTTAAGGCAGCTGGTTGTTTGGGGGCTGATTACGCCGGTGTCGATCTTCTTTGGTCACAAAAAGGACAGCTGTTTGTATTAGAGGTAAACGGCATACCGGGTTGGCAGGGATTACAGAGCGTCTGCTCGGTGGATATTGCCGGAGCCCTGGCTGACTATGTGGTAGAAAGGAGCTGAAGCAGGTGAGGCCGAAGGAAGTGGCCAGGGCAGTAGAGCTAGCTTGTATACTAGAGGTGACGGCACCGAAACCAGGCAATGTTAACCGACAGCATGATTTTGATGATACCACTTATGAAGACTTTATTCTCAGTGCCTGGGCCAGTGCGCCGGTATTTTCCCGGAGCGAAGAACTGTCGGTGGGGCAACTTATTTTGGAAGGGGTGCGGGCTGCGCAGCATATGGTTTCCTGCAATACAAATCTAGGCATTTTGTTACTGCTGGCACCGTTGGCCAAAGCAGCACTGATAAGCTCCGGTGCGTTGTCACTCCGAAATAGATTATCCTTAGTGTTAGATGAACTGACTGTGGCTGATGCCAAGGAGGTGTATCTGGCTATACGAGAAGCTAAAGCCGGGGGACTGGGAGAAGTATCCCATCAGGATGTGTCGGGGGAACCGACGGTTTCTCTCAGAGCCGTTATGGAACTGGCCCGACACCGAGACAGTATTGCTGCTGAGTACTGCAGTGGGTATACTTATACGTTTACCATCGGTGTGCCGGCCTTACAGAAAGCTCTGCGGACATATAACCACTGGAGTATAGCAGTGGTGAAAGCTTACTTAGTACTATTGGCGGCAGTACCAGATACCTTGATCGCCCGTAAAGCAGGGTGGCAGCGGGCTAAGGAAGTATCCCAGCAGGTGCAAAGGGTTTTGACCGTCGGCGCCTTAGATACCCAGGCAGGACAGCAGGAATTGGCTGCGTTAGACAATTACCTTCGCAGTGAAGGTAATCGCTTAAATCCCGGGACCACAGCCGACCTGATAACAGCATCCATATTTGTCCTGTTGCTGCTGGAGGGATACGGCCCTTTCTTTGGCCAAAAAAAAGGGTGCTGAAAAGTCTATAAGGCGAATTAAAACACTTTGGATCACCACCTAAGGAGGGGAGACCATGTACACGGACATTGACATCCAAGCAAGCAGGCCACGGATCCAGGTCAGTCTAAATCGAGTGGGAATCACCGGGATTACAAAAATTATTTCCATCGGGGCCAAAGGAAAGGAAAACCTTTTTTATTCCCAGTTGGATTTGTCTGTGGACTTGAACCCCGACCAAGCAGGCGTACACATGTCCCGTTTTAGTGAGGGTATTATTCAAACAGTGGACGAAGTGGTGAAGGAACGTATTATGGACATTGAATCGTTTACTTACAGTTTGGCTGCTTCTGTTTTAGAAAGTCAGGGAGCTCTGCGCTCAGAAGTGATGGTACAAGCCAAATATCCGGTTCAAAAACAGACTCCTGTATCAAGGGTCAGCACCCAAGAGATTTATACCCTCATTGGCATCGCTGCGGCTCGTCCTGGACGTACCCGCGGACTGGTAGGCGTTGAGGCTGCTGGGCTTACCGCCTGTCCTTGTGCCCAGGAGATGGTACGGGCTCAGGCTCAAGAGGACCTTTTGGCCAGGGGGTTTTCCCGCCAGGAAGCAGAAGATATCCTGTCTATTGTGCCGTTGGCCTCGCACAATCAGCGGGGGAAAGGCATCTTGTTGTTGGGTACCGAACAGAAAGTTCAGGCCCAGGACTTGGTCACTATTGTGGAAACATCCATGAGCTCACCGGTTTTTGATCTGCTCAAACGTCCCGATGAGTACCAAGTAATTGTGGCTGCGCACCGACAGCCCCGTTTTGTGGAGGATGTAGTTCGGGAAATGGTGCGACAGGTGGCGATTGACTATCCTGAACTAGAGGACGATGCTTTTCTGTTGGCCAAACAATTTAACTATGAAGGAATCCATAGCTACGATGTGTTTGCGGAGAAGTACGGAACCCTAAAAGAACTGCGTCGGGAGGTGTTCCTGGGCGAGCACGTAACTTGGCCCACCAGCTTGGCTGTGTGGCTCGATCCGGGAAACTGATATGGCGCGGGTGGTGGGTATCGACCCAGGAAGCATAAGTTTCGACCTTTGCGGCTGGGAGCAAGGACGAGTGTTTTTGGACCAATCGGTACCATCGGACCAGGTGGCGGACAGGGCCGAATCGATCCTAGAAATGATAACGGCTTCCGGGCCGGTGGATCTAATTCTAGGTCCGTCCGGATACGGTTTGCCAGTGACAGATGTTCAAGACATTGGTGAGCGGGAACTGTTTCTAATGACCTTGGTAGAGGCCCGGGAGCGGCGGGATATTCCTGTCCTAGCGGGGATGGAAGCTTTGATCAACTTGGCCCGGGTTCGGAGACTACCTCTTTGTTTTACTCCGGCAGTTGTTCATCTGCCTACTGTGCCCAGATGGCGGAAGATAAACAAAATTGACCTGGGAACTGCAGACAAACTCAACTGCGCTATTTTGGCTATTTATGATCAAGCCCATACTTACCAGATTCATTACCAGGATACGGCCCTGATTCTGGTGGAAGTGGGCGGAGCCTTTACCTCGGTAATAGCTGTTGACCAAGGACAGGTGGTAGACGGTATCGGTGGATCCGCTGGAGCAGCTGGCTTTAAATCCGGCGGTGCGTTGGACGGTGAACTGGCCTATCTACTAAAATCGGTGCAAAAGCGAAATCTGTTTGAGGGCGGCATAACAGATATTGTCGGCGAACCCCAGTTGACTTTAACAGAGTATGCCTTACGACTAAAGGAAGAAGAGCTGGAACAAGCGTGGTTAGTTTTGGAAGAGGCCGTGGTTAAGGCGGTGGCAGGCGAGTTGGCTCTGGTACCGACGGCCAAGGAGATTGTTTTGTCGGGAAGGCTTTGTCGCCAGCCGCTGCTGAACGAGCGGTTAGTCCGGCGCTTGAGCTGCTTAGCAACGGTACGGACAGTTAATCCTCTAGCCCGGATAGCTAAGGAGGCAGCTCAGGGTGCTGCCTTGCTGGCAGCAGGGCTAGTGGGCGCAGAGACTGCTCCTTTAGTGGAGCAGTTGCGAATCAGGGAGGCGTCTGGTACTGTGTTCGATCACATTGTCCCCTGGGGTGATGATTTGCGGAGGAGGTATCGGGTTTGACCGATAAGATTATGTTACAGGGTATGACCTTTTGGGGCTATCATGGGCTCAAAGCCGAGGAAAATACTTTGGGACAGCCTTTTGTTGTGGATGTGGAGCTTAACTTAGATTTGCGGCCAGCCGGACAAAGTGACGACCTGGCTCATACAGTGGACTATGGCATGGTTACCGAAATAGCAAAGAAAGTGATTACCGGGAAGACGTGCTGTCTTTTGGAGACCTTAGCCGAAACCATTGCCCGGACCTTGCTGATAGAATATCCAATCCAACGAGTTACGGTAAGGGTAAGGAAACCCCGAGTACCGATACCTGTGCAGCTGGATTATGCAGCGGTGGAGGTGTGCAGAAACAGAGATGACTACCGCTTATCTGGGTTTGGGGAGTAACCTCGGGGATCGCAGAGAGAATCTTCAGGCAGCGGTGGTGGGGTTGGTACAAGCAGGCACCCGGCTAAAGACAATCTCCTCTCTTTATGAAACCCAACCCATAGGGCAGGTGGAGCAGCCGCTGTTTTTCAATGCTGTGCTGGCCGTTGAGACCGACTTATCACCTCAGCAGCTGCTACAGTTGGTCTTGGCCATAGAAAACAATCTCGGCCGCCAACGAACAGTTCGCTGGGGACCGAGAACAATCGACATCGATATTTTATTGTACGGACAGAAAACCGTAAGAGACCTCGACTTGCAGATTCCTCATCCCTATCTCAGTGAGCGCGCTTTTGTCTTGGTTCCTCTGCTGGAGGTGGCGCCTGATTTGGCACTGCTGGACGGACAAGAGCTCAGACAGCTACTGTCACAGGTTGATTGTTCCGGGGTAAAATGGATAGGTGACAGATGGTTCCGCTCCTATGAGCCAAACTGAGAATAATCCGCTGAGAGATACCCCCAGTTGAGTTCCTGCTCTTGAATGTATTTCTTTCCCAGTTGAAGGGCCAGCTGAGCTTTATGTAACTCAGAGCCCATATAGAAGGCATGGTCGGGATCGGTAATGCCAAGCCGGGCATAGAGCTCGGCCGGGTTTGTACCGGAGATGAAATGATCACGATTAAAGACAAAAATACGATCGGCAGCGGTAAAGATGCGGAAATTACGATCAGTAATAAGTTGCTGCATTTGTCTTAGTTCGGCCGGGCTGAAACTATATAAACGCTTGTCCTTAACAGTAAGTAGATCAGCGCTGAAGTTTTTCGGCGGTGATCCTTTTATTTGGGCTTCATAAATCAAATGGCGAGCTAGAGCCGCTTCCTGAACGGCTCCTCGGGTACGGCTGGATGCTTCAGTGGTAAGGACGTAATCGATCTTCAGTTCATGGGCGATGCCCATAAGGAGAGCATTGATACCGGTACTGTCGGCATCTGTAAGTTCGGTTATGTTGCCGATCCCCATGAGAAACGGCAGGTTGGGAAAACGACGTCGGGCTTCGACAAACCGCTGCAGGGAAGCGATGAAGCCAAAATTTATCGGGTTGAGAATGGGATCCAGGATGCAGTTAAGACCGGCTGCGTGGGCACGAGCTAAGTTCTGTTCCAGGGAGTCAAGCCCGTAATCGGAGTCCGGGATGATCACTGCCGGGCAAGTTAAACGAGGCGCTAAGTGAATATTGGAACTATTTAAGCTGAGGATGATATCAACCCCGCTGTCCATGCCTCGTATTATTTCTGATTCCCGGAAAGAATCAAGGCTGACGACAAGGCCTGTGTCTTTTAACCGTTCGATAACTTGCTCAAGATGGGGAAAGTCTTTTTCTATACAGCAACCAAGGTCAATAATATCGGCTCCAGTAGCTTTGTAATAGGAAGCTCGGTTCATGATCTCAGCCGTACTCAAGTAAGGGGCATCAACAATTTCGGCGATTATCAGGGGCGTCGGAGGACTGGCGTTATAATTGGCGGACTGGTCTGGACTGTCTTCCCTGTAAAAAGCCGGTATGTCTTTTAGATCTTTAGGACCCCGAACCACCGCTGCCCCCACAATCTCAGTCAGCCTTCGGGTGTCGGCCCGGCAAAGACCGGGCAGCACCACCTGGCTGTATTGATGGCAGGGTGGAAGGTGTTTCTTCAAGAACTCAGTGTTCATCAGAGCGGCCACACTGATGCCCAGAGTAAGGACATCGTAAGCGAAGTCCAAAGAGATACTGTCCAGGGTGTCCCGGAGACTGTTGGCAGCCAGTTTTCCCGTTACAAATAGGCGCGGAGACATTGTTCCAACTCCTTTATTTCTTTGACTACAGTTACTCCGGGAAAATCAACCAACTGATCTGTGTTGGCTAAATCGATGGGGCGAGGGAAAACTTGCACCGGTCCCCTGGGTCCCGGTGAGGTTACTGCTTCGTCTGTGTCACTGGGCAAGACAACAATGGGAACCCGGCACTTACCTGCCTGGGCGAAGAGGTTGGTAACCAAGGAGTCGGAAATACCGAGGACAAACTTAGCCACCGAATTGGAGGTAGCCGGTGCAATTACCAACAGCCGATACTGCTGGTGGTAAAGGCGCCCAACCATGGGAGAACTGTACGCGCGCTCCCTATACACTTTCTTCCCTGACCGAACCAGGGTGTCGATATCGTGGTTATAGATTGTTAGCACTTCCTCAGCGGCTCGAGACAAAAAGACATCTGCACCGGGAAGCTCGGCCAGGATGGCCATGACTTGGGTGAGATAATGGCCACATCCCGTAATCGCCCAAGCGATAGTCATTTTCCAAATCCCTCCTTGAAATACAGTCGCCATGAAGGGAAGTCCCAGCCTTTGGGTCCGAACAGTGTAAATTCTAGAAAGACGGAGGAGTCATAGCCCACACAGAAACTGACTCCTGGTATCCAGGGTTTTTGAACCGATGGGGGATAGAACTGGCAAAATAGATGCTATCGCCTTCCTGCAAATAGAACTCTTGGTCTCCCCAACGGACTATTAATTCACCCTGTAACACTAAACCGCATTCTTCGCCGGCATGGCTTATTTGGCCGTGATCGGCACTGTCACCTTGTTGCAGCCGGACGAGCAAGAACTCAATACGCCGGTTCATGTCAGGCGACAGCAATTCGTAGACGACATTGGACTGCGGCAGCACAATCTGGCGCCGTTCGCTCTTGCGAACAACAACACCACTGGCAGCTTCATCAAAGAAGTAGCCAATCGGTACTCCTAAAGCGTTGGCAATACGCCACAGGGATTCCACTGACAGTCCAACCAGGTCGCGCTCGATCTGGCTAATAGATCCGGTAGACAACTCAGTAAGGTCTGACAGTTGCTCTATGCTCAGCTGTTGCTGTTGGCGTAAAGCTCGGATCTTGCGGCCTATTTGCATTGGCAGCATCCTCCCCTACCACCAAAAATAACTGTTTACAGTAACATCTTACCACAATTGAGCCCACCACGGCGATAATTGCCAGGTAGTTTCATTATCCGCTCGTGACTATACATAGTCAAGCCTGGGGCAGAGAAAAAATTCTTCTTGATTTTAGTGCTTTACCATGCTAAAATAGCAAACAGTAGTTGATGAAGGAGATAGTAAGATGGAACTACCGGAAGGGGTGTGCGATGTTCCCCCCGATCTGGCCCAACGACAACGGCAGATTCAGCGGGCGTTTCTTCAAGTGCTGTCAGGGGGCGGGTACCTAGAGGTCAAGACGCCGGGTTTTGAATTGTACGAACTGTTAAGACGGGGTTTTATCGCGGAAGAAACCATGTACAAGTTCACCGATCACCGGGGGCGTATTTTGGCCTTGCGGCCGGATTTTACTCTGTCTGTACTGCGCCTGGCCGTGAGCCAGTTGGCGGAAGAGGTGTTACCTTGGAAACTATGCTACACGGGAGAGGTATATCGGATTGAACAGCCTGGATCAGGAAAGCTGCACGAATACGCACAGGTGGGGGCCGAAATTCTAGGTGCCCCTGGGCAAATGGCTGAAGCCGAAGCTATTTGGCTGGCAGCTCAAGGGCTCCGGCAGGCGGGTTGTGATTGTTTTCGGGTAGTGCTGGGAGACGGTCGAGTGACGGCAGCGCTGCTAACAACGGCCGGTATGGCAGCAGCGGAGCAGGAACGAGCCCGCTCTGCTCTGCGGCGACAGGATCTGGTGGAGTTGGAGCGTTGTTTAGACGGGACCGCTACTGGAGCAGCAGTCTTTCGCTGCCTAACTGAGAGAACAGCAGCACTCGGTACGGCCAGGGAGTTGTTGCGCCAGCACCAAGGTGAATCTGTGGCTGTGTTAGAACAGCTGGAAACACTACATCGCGTTCTGGCTCGTACCGGATTGGACGGCCAAGTGGAAATCGACTTCGGCCTTATTCGACCGCTGCCTTATTATACAGGGGTTGTATTTGACTTTTACGCCGAAGCCAGCGCGGTAAGTATCGGTGGCGGAGGACGGTACGACCGTCTGGCCCAGGTGTTGGGGCGTGATCTCCCGGCGGTGGGTTTTGCTGTAAATATCTCTGAAGTTGCCCGGATAACCATGGAGGGTTCTGAAACGGCTGGAAAACGCCCCAGCTACCTGCTAGCCCATGTGAACACCCCGGAAGAAATTGAACAAGCGTTGACGGCTCTTCAGCGGCTGAATGCTACGGGCCAAAAGGGTGAGATTGACTTGTTGGGTGGAAGCTTGGCGACTATATCAGATCGGGCCCGGGCTAAGGGGCACGACAGGGTGTTATTATGGAACGGTGACGGATGGCAAGAGATAAGGGTAAGCGAGAATTAGGCATTACTTGCAGAGGTGATGACGCTATGGCGGTTGATGTGGTTCTAGCCTTGTCTAAAGGGCGCTTGCAGGCACCGGTTATGAATTTGCTTCAGGCCGGCGGTGTTCAGGGTTTACAGCTCCCCCGGTTTGTAGCCGGTACCTGGGCTAATTGTGTTTTTAACAACTTGAACTTAGGGATCTTATTAATTCGAGATGACGACGTCCCAACTTATGTGGCTCGGGGCGCAGCTGATCTAGGAGTAGTGGGGAAAGATGTTTTAGATGAAACCAAAGAAGAAGTAGTGGAACTGCTGGACTTAGGGTTAGGCCGATGTCGGCTGTCGTTGGCAGTGCCGTTGGAGCAACAGAACGAGCTCAACAACGGTAACATCCGGCGAGTAGCCACTAAATATCCTCGTACAACAGAGGCGTTCTTCCGCCGCTTGGGCTGGCAAGTGCAGATAATTAAACTGCATGGGGCGGTGGAGATTGCCCCGGCACTGGGGTTATCTGATGCCGTGGTGGATTTGGTCTCCACTGGCCGTACACTAGAGGCATCAGGTTTGGTGGAGACCCAAGTAGTGAAGAATTGTTCAGCCAGACTTATCGGCAACCGAGCCAGCTATCGTCTCAAAGCCGGGCTGATAAGGCCTGTTGTAGATGCCCTGCGGGGGCAATTGGAGCCAAGGGTGGAAAGGAGTCCGATCGGCAGTGCTAATTGTTAACGGACAAGACTATATCAACCAACTGTCCTGGCGCCAATACCAGGTACCCGCGGCGGTGGCTGATCAGGTTCAAGACATTATTGCTGCAGTAAGAGCGCGAGGCGATGAAGCTGTTCTAGCCTGGGAGACTGAATTCAATGTTGAACCAAAAACCCTAAAGATACCGACCGAAATCATAGATCAAGCAGCGTATAAGCTGGATTCCGAGGTTAAAGCCGCTTTGGAACTGAGCATCGCCCGAGTAAAAGAGTACCAGCAGCAATTGCCCGTGATGAAGACCCAGACGGTTGCTGTGGGAAAAAGTGAGATTATATTCCAGGCCAGCCCGGTGGAAAAAGTAGGTATCTATGTCCCCGGCGGTAGGGCCAGCTATCCGTCTACGGTGGTGATGACAGCTACTTTGGCGCGCATTGCCGGAGTAAGAGACATAATTTTGTGTACTCCGCCTGGGCCTACAGGCATACCTCATGCGGTTACATTAGGGGCTGCTGCAGCGTGTGGTGTAGATGAAGTGTTTTGTTGTGGCGGTGCGCAGGCCATTGCTGCTATGGCTTTTGGGACCGAAAGCATTCCGAAAGTGGATAAGATTGTGGGTCCGGGCAATATTTTTGTCACCGCCGCGAAAAGGGAAGTTTTTGGGGTAGTGGATATAGACGGGCTGGCCGGCCCCAGCGAAGCCATGCTTGTTCTAGATCCAGGAGTGCCAGACCAGGTTCTAAAGTGGTGTATCTGGGACTTAAAAGCCCAAGCGGAACATGATCCCGAGTCTTGCTGTGTACTAGTGACCACGGAAGCTAAACTGGCCGAAAGGTTAGCGTTGTCTGTGCAGGATATACCCGGGCATATCGTGGTTTGTACAGGGGGTTGGGCGGAAGCTCAGGCAGTGATAGAGGCCTTTGCTCCGGAACACTTGGAATTGATCGGTCCGGGGCCGGAATCGCTGGCCACGAAAATCAAGAATGTGGGTGCTGTGTTTGTAGGACCGTTAAGTGCTATTGCCATCGGTGATTATGTGGCCGGACCCAGTCATGTGCTGCCTACCGGTGGCAGCGCCCGGTCTTTTTCCGGACTATGGACCGGTTCTTTTATGAGAGTGCACAGCGTTATCAAGATCAATCCTCAGGAGTTCCCATCCTTGGCCGCTGCCGGGGAGACGTTAGCGCTCTCGGAAGGCCTACCAGCCCACGCGAAATCTTTGGCGTTACGAAGGGGGACTGCGAGTGTTGAAGGCTGAAGGGAAAGTCAAGCGGATAACGGGAGAAACCGATGTTTCTGTGGTCCTGAGTGCGTATGGTTCTGGCCAGGTTCAGGTGAACACAGGGCTGGTATTTTTTGACCATCTTGTCAACAGCCTAGGGTTTTGGGCTCTTTTTGATCTTAGAGTTGAAGCTGGCCCGGTCGTTCCCGGTCGCAGCAGCTTGGATGAAGGCCATCATTTGTGCGAGGATGTAGGTTTGTGTGTTGGCCAGGCGCTGCGGCAAGGGTTGGACCCCTTACTTGGCTTGGATTCGCGTTCGATTGTTCGCTTTGGCCATGCTTTGGTTCCCATGGATGATGCCCTGGTGTTTGCGGCCATAGACATCAGTGGGAGACCCTATTTTGCCGAAGACCTCAGGACTAAACAATATTCTGAAGGAACAGTGCCTATGGCCTGGCTGACGGAATTCTTGCGGGCCTTTAGCCTCAGTGCCCGGCTTAATCTTCATGTGGGCACAATACGGGGAAGTGACCCCCACCATATTATGGAAGCAGCGTTTAAGGCTACCGGATTGGCCTTGCGCGCTGCCCTGCACCCAGATGGCCAAAGAAAAATGGTGCCTTCGACGAAAGGCGTGATTGTATAGAACGGAGGAGCAAAAAATGATTGTCATTCCGGCCATAGATCTTCTTGATGGGGCTTGTGTTCGTCTGACTCAAGGAAAACTGGGAACAGAAACAGTTTACAGTCGAGAACCTCAAAAGGTGGCCCTGAAATGGGAACAGCTCGGTGCCCCACGGCTACACGTAGTGGACTTGAATGGGGCTTTTTCCGGACAATCCAATACTGACAACTTAACAGCTTTAAAGGAAATTCTCGCAGCTGTTACGGTGCCGGTGCAGTTAGGTGGAGGCATTCGCAACCTGGAACGGGCCCGACAACTGTTAAACCTGGGGGTACGATGGGTGATTATGAGCACAGCTGTCTTGGGCCAAGAAAGCCTTATCCGCTGCTATGCCAGCGAGTTGGGAGAACACTTGCTGGTATCAGTTGACTCCCGGGCAGGTAAGCTACTGGGAGCCGGCTGGACCGAGGAAATAGAAATGACTCCGGCTGAGTTTGCTCACTCGCTGGTGGCCGGCGGTGTCGACAGCATCGTCTACACCGGTGCTGCCAGAGACGGAACCATGGCAGGCCCCGACTTAAATGGGATCAAATCAGTTCTTGGTTCCGGCGCCAAGGTGATAGCCGCCGGCGGTATCGGAACAGCAGACCATATCCGCCAATTGAAAGAGGCCTGCCCGAATCTCTACGGGGTCGTTGTGGGTAAAGCGCTGTACTCAAAAAACCTTACTTTGGAGGCGGCCCTTGATGCCGCTAGGGAGGACTAACCTATGGTCTCAGTTACAACGAAAAGACTGATTGCTTGTCTGGATCTGAAACACGACCAGGTAGTCAAAGGAGTTAGGTTTCAACAATTGCAGACCAGCGGTGATCCGTTAACCTTGGCTAAGGCCTATGCCAGCCAGGGTGTGGATGAACTGGTGTGTTTAGCTATAGCCGGTACAACCGAGAGGAAAACAATAGCAGCGGAAATTGTCCGCCAGATCGTGCAGGCAACTGACATACCCCTGGCTGTAGGTGGCGGGCTCAGCAGCCTGGAACTAATTGAACAAGTGCTAGCGTGGGGAGCGGACAAAGTCGTCGTCAGCACAGCTACTATTTCTAATCCGCAGCTTATAGAGCAGGCAGCAGCTGCTGTGGGCAGCAGGCGGGTGGTCCTGGCTATCGATGCTAAGAACACTGGGTCCGGTTGGGAAGTGTATTCTCACGGCGGAAGGCAAGCCACCGGCCTAGACGCTGTGGACTGGGCGCAAAAAGGCGCAGAGCTGGGAGCCGGCGAGATCCTACTGACCAGCATTGATCAAGATGGTACCCAAGACGGCTATGATTTATCGCTGCTACGTTCAGTCTGTTCCAGTATTCATATCCCTGTAATAGCGTCAGGCGGAGCCGGCCGGCCCGAGCATTTGTTTCAAGCTCTAACAGCGGGAGCAGATGCGGTACTGGTGGCGTCCATGCTTCACAAAGGTGCATGGACGGCGGCCGAGCTCAAGGATTTTCTGCGTACTAAAGGAGTGGAGATATAATGCCTAAGCTATGGCCAGTGGTGGTACAAGATGTGGCAGACAAAAGAGTGTTAATGCTGGCTTACGCCGACGAGCAGGCCTTGGCTCTGACGCGCCAGACTGGCCAAGGTTGGTACTGGAGCCGCAGCCGAAAGAGACTGTGGCGCAAAGGCGAAACCTCAGGCCATACTCAACGGGTGGTGGAAGTGCGGTCCGATTGTGACCACGATGCCCTGTTGTACTTAGTGGAGCAGCAAGGTCCGGCCTGTCATACCGGCCAAAGGAGCTGTTTTTTTACCGTCCTGGCTGCTGACGATAACTGGTCGCCTGCTGACAGCTTTAACCTGGATGATCTATATAGTATAATAAGAGAACGAATAAAAGTGCGACCGTCTGGTTCCTATGTTAGTTCGTTAGTTGACCGTGGCCTTAATCGAGTGTTGCAGAAGGTAGGGGAAGAGGCGATTGAAGCAGTCTTAGCGCTACGAGATCTGGATCCGGCTGCTTCAGCCGGTGAAAACAGACAGCGGGCAGTGGAAGAACTGGCCGACCTCTGTTTTCATGTGTTGGTGTCCATGGCGTGCTACGATATTGAGCCGGAAGAAGTAGTGGCTGAGTTAGGGACGAGGAGGAAGGACAAGGTTGAAGTGGGATTATCACGTTCATCTAGAACAGGGACCTTACAGCCGAGAATGGTTGCAGCGGTTTCTGGAAACAGCCCGATTGGCCGGCATTGATGAAATCGGCTTTTCTGAACATGCTTACCGTTTTCGCCAAACTGAGGAGATTTGGCC
>DURJ01000074.1 GCA_012837285.1 Bacillota bacterium | reverse complement strand
TCTCACCACCGGTAGCTCTCTGTAAGGCCTCAGCTGTTCTTACTTCTTCTCAATCATAGCTTTTTGAAATGTTTGTCCCATTATAGGTGCCCAATTGCCTCTTGTCAATGGTAAAATAAGACAACAAGCACTGATTCCTAACAATTGGCTAACTTACGGACTGCTCCTGACGAATAGCCAACCCAGCCAAGGCGTATATGGCTAACCAAGTAACAATGTGCAAAGACGTGTCGTTAAAGTCGGATTTAGGGTATACCTCCACAATATCCATCCCTAGCATGGGCCCTTGGGCTAGGGTATATAAAGCATTGCACATATCTTCTACACTGAGCCCGTTAAAGTCTAAGGGCCCACCGATATTCCAAGCATGATCTATGATATCACTGCAGACGGTTACGTAGTAGCCGTCGGTGCCATCAGTAATTACATCGTATGCTTTGGCGATTGCTTTCTCCAAGCCCAATTCGCGAACAGTAGCCATAGTCAACACCGTGGCACCGGATTTGCGGGCATAATCCATTTGCTCAACCGTGTTTCGGGGGCCGCGGATGCCAAAATGAACGATCTTAGTGGGATCTATCCCTTTTGTCTCGGCTATTCGTCGCAGTGGACAGCAGCGAGCCATGTTGTCACTTAAGAAAGCGTCAGCATTATCCAAATGGGCGTCAAAGTGTAGGATGCCGACTCGATGAGGGCGCTGTTCCGCAAGAGCGCGCAACACAGGATAGGTACAAGCATGATCGCCACCAAGAAATATGGGGGTAGCTTTCCTGGCAAAGATCTTCTTGGCTCCTTCCGTGAAGAAGTCAAAAGTCTTCTCCACATCGGTGCTGCAAGCAGGTAAATCACCCATATCCCCCAGCTTAAGTGACTTCATTACTTCGATGTCATATTCAGGAATGTACCCATTTCCATAGCGCATTGAAGCAATGCGGCAGCCCTTGGGTGATTGTTCACAGGTAGAAAAGGATCCCCAGGTATTTGTTCCCTCCCACGGTAACCCTACAATTACAGCATCCAAATTTTCTAACTCATCTTCTGACCGTACCCGCTTACTGCCGAGAAAAGTCGGTATATTGCCGGCAACCATTGGAACTCCTGCACCGGGCATGTGATCAAACATGTTTCGCAACCCAATCCCTCCATTACATTAAGTGTAAATCACGATATTGTTATCCGCCGAGATAAGCTGTTCTAACTTGTTCATCTTCTAATAAGTCTTTTGCATCTCCTGAAATCACGATCCTTCCAGTATCGATTACATAAGCACGTTTTGCGGTCATCAATGCTAAGAAAGCATTTTGCTCTACTAAAAGTACGGGAATGCCCTGGCGGTGGATCTCCTTGATTGTTTCGTAGATAGATTCCACTACAATTGGAGCCAACCCTAATGAAGGTTCGTCCAGAAGTAACAGCTTTGGCCTCGCCATCAGGGCTCGGCCCACGGCAAGCATTTGCTGTTCACCGCCGCTTAAAGTCCCGGCCGGTTGTCCGGATCGCTCCTTTAGCCTTGGAAACAACGTGAACACACGTTCAAAACCATCGTTTCGCTGATGAACAGAACAAGTATATCCTCCCAGTAACAAATTATCTTTAACGGACAAGTGAGGGAAGACTCGACGCCCCTCTGGCACCTGGATAATTCCTTTCTTTACAATTTGGTCGCTGGAGATGTTAGTAATATCAACATTGTCCCAAAAGATTTGCCCTGAGTTTGGCCTGTGCAAACCGGAAATGGCCTTTAGTAGAGTACTTTTGCCGGCACCATTATTACCTATGAGGGCCACAATTTCGTCCTGCTGTACGTGCAGAGAAACATCTTTCAGAGCATGGGCTTTGCCATAGTAAACGTTAAGGTCTCGTATGACTAGCATAGGCCTTAAACCCCTTCCCCAGGTACGCTTCAATTACTCGTTCGTTGGCTTGGATTTCCGTTGGCTTTCCGGCAGCGATCTTTTGCCCATGGTCCAAGACTATGATGTGGTCGGAGATACCCATTATGACCCGCATATTATGCTCTATGATCAAAACAGTCTTATTGAGCGTGGTCCTAATCCAGGCAATTTGCTCCATGAGAGCTTCGGTTTCAGCAATATTTAGTCCGGCAGCCGGTTCGTCCAGAAGAATCAACTCTGGATCTGCGGCTAGGGCGCGGACAATTTCTAGCTGGCGCTGTTGTCCGTAGGGCAGATTGCAAGCTAATTCAGTTTGGACAGCCTCTAGCCCAAACTGAGCTAGTAGTTCTCTTGCCTTTTCTATGGTTTCATTCATCTCTCGACGGGAAAAAGCAGGCCTAAACAGGGCATCAAATATCTCTGCTTTTGTGCGGCAGTGAAATCCCACCACCACATTGTCAAGTACCGTCATATAACCGAAAATGCGGCTGTTTTGGAAGGTGCGGCAGATTCCCAGCTCAGTCAGACGATGTGGCGGAAGATCATTAATAGAATCCTGGTTAAAATACATCTCACCGGACGTAGCCTTGATCATTCCAGTAATCATATTGAAGATGGTAGTTTTACCTGCTCCATTGGGCCCAATGATAGCTACAATTTGTCTTGGTGGAACAGTGAAGCTAACATTGGAGACAGCAGTGAGACCACCAAACTGTTTAGTGAGATTATTTACTTCAAGAAGTGCCACTTCCGGTGCCTCCTTCCAAGGATGCGGGTTGATTGATCCTCCGTAATCTTGCCAGTAAGGAGGAAAGTGCCCAAACCAAACCTTTCGGACTTACAACCATAACAATAACCATTAGAGCCCCAACCCACAGCATACGATACATAGCAAAAGCTCGGGTGATTTCTGGCAGCACATAAATAATTAATGCTCCTAGAATTGGCCCAGCTACAGTAGCTGTACCGCCAACAGCAGGCATGGCAAAAATGAGGAAAGATTCGATTGCTTTAAAGGCATCCGGGGAGACAAAGGAAATATACACAGCAAAGAAACTGCCAGCTACGCCAGCCATGGCTGCTCCAATTGAAAAGGCTGCTACTTTGTAATAAGCAATATTGATACCCATAGCTGAAGCGGCGATGTCATCTTCCCGGATCGCTTCCCAGGCTTTACCCACGCGTGAATGGGCTAAGATGCGAACGCATATTATAGCCAATATAAGATAGGTGAGTATTAGATAATAATAAGGAGTCAGACCATTAAAGATGTAACTGCCGATGGTAGGTGCAGGTATACCTGGGAGTCCCATTGGACCACGGGTAAGATCAACCCAACACAGGAGTACCAAGCGCACAATTTCACTAAAGCCCATGGTTGTAATCCCCAGATAAAGGCCTCGAAGGCGTAACGTGGGTATACCCAATATCAGACCGAACAATCCGGCTGTTAGACCTGCCAGCGGCATTGCGGTCCAGTAGGAGAGGTTAGGACGCAACATTAGAAGGGCTGTTGTGTAAGCTCCGATGGCGTAAAACCCTGCTTGTCCCAAGTTGATTTGACCTGCATATCCGTATATTAAATCAACGCTAAAAGCCAGTAGCATATACATTGCAGCCATAATAATCACATGCATCCAATAACGGCTGTGCACAACCAGCGGGAGAGCAAGGGCAGCAGTGATAAGACAGACGTATTTAAGCTGTTGCTGCGTCATACTTTTCCCCCTCCCTTGGTAACCTTGATTAATCCTGAAGGCATGAATAACAGGGTTAGTATTAAAACCAAGAAAGCGAAGCCATCACGGAATGCCGAGGAAATATAGGCTGCACCGAGAGTTTCAACCACACCGATTAGAATACCGCCGAGCATTGCGCCCGGCATGCTGCCAATACCGCCCAAGACGGCAGCCGTAAAGGCCTTAATCCCGGCAGAATTTCCCATCAGCGGATATACTGCGTCAAAATATACCCCTACCAGAAGACCGCTGGCTGCTGCCAAGGCGGAACCAATGGCAAAAGTTAGGGCTATAGTACGGTTGACGTTAATTCCCATTAGTCGTGCTGCCACAGGATCTTGGGATGTGGCTCTAATTGCTAATCCCAAAGGTGACTTAGTGGTGAATAGGGCTAATCCTATCATGCACCCTATAGCCACCACGGCAATAACAATCTGTAATTCCGAAACATAAAAGGGGCCAACTCGAAAAACTGTCTGAAAGATTGTCAATCCGACCGGGTGTGTTTCAGTGCCCCATAATAATTGTCCTAGGGTCTGGACAAAAATGGAAACCCCAATAGCACTGACCAACATAGCGTCCAAGAATCCCCGACCGGTTTTTTCCCGAATCGGCTTATAAGCCACATAGTCTATTGCGACTCCCAATAGAGCAGTAATTAACATTGCACCTACCATCGCCACTACAAAATTAAGTCCGGCAAATCGGAGCAGCATCCAGCCGATGAATGAACCCAACATAAATATTTCGCCATGGGCATAGTTAATAAACCCCAATATGCCGAAAACCATTGAGTAGCCAAGAGCGATTAACGAATAGATCATTCCTATTACTAATCCGTTGATCAATTGCTGAAGCAGTTGAGTAATGATCTTCACCTCCACTCAAGGAGCCGGACAAGGACAGTCTTGTCCGGCTCAAGGGGCGCTACTTCGTGTACAGTTTGAACTTCCCGTCTTTTACAACAAGTTTGATTGGATCTTTGATAACATCACCGTTTTCGTCAAATGAAATGGAGCCTGTTACTCCCTTTACGTCCTTCAGGGTGGTCAAATAGTCTTTTATGGCTTCTCGATCCAGTGCCCCGTTTGTCATGGCCTCGGCGATAACAACCAAAGCATCGTGTCCGTACCAAGCGTAAGCTCCGGGAATAGCGTTATATAAAGTTTCATACTCAGTAACAAATTCTTTTACCAAGGGGTCGTCTACCATGGGGTGGAAGAAAGCATTAATCCGGAAATTCTCTACAGCTAGTCCACCTAGGTTGATAAGGGACTCTTCGTATAAAGCATCGACACCGAAAAAGGCCGGTTCCCAACCAACGGCTTTACTTTGTTTGCAGATGAGAGCCGCTTCATTGTACAAGCCAGCAACGAATACGGCCTCAGGACTGGTTGCCCTAATCTTGGTAATAATGGAGCTAAAGTCTTTGGTTTCACCTAAATAATACGTTTCAATGCCCACCACCTGGCCGCCTGCAGCGGTAAAGGCTTTCTGAACCACATCCTTAAGGCCCAGGCCATAATCGCTGTTTTCATATAAAATTGCGACGGAGTCGTAACCTTCTTCCAGCATCCACTTAGCCACAAATTCACCCTGCAAAGCGTCTGTAGGTATTACCCGAAAAGTGTAGGGTCCGGCATCGCTGACAGCGGGAGCGCTGGAACCAGGGCTCATCTCAACAATGCCAAAACGGTTGTAGATAGGTGCACCGGCTAGGGTACAACTAGAGTTGTAGTGGCCAATTACCGCCAAGACGCTAGCATCGTTACCTAACTTGTTGGCTACTGCCGCCGCCTGTTTGGGATCCGAGGCATCGTCTTCAACAACGATATCAATTTCCCGACCATCTATACCTCCGGCTTTATTAATTCGTTCTGCAGCTATTCTTACACCACGTTCAATATCTTGGCCGGACTGGGCACAACTGCCGGTCATAGGTGCAGCAATGGCGACCACAATTTTGTCTCCCTTGGAATCAGCACCTTGAGCAGGCTGGCCCTCATCCTTACTACCGCATCCAACAAGTGACATGGAACAAACCAGGAAAATCAAGAAAGCAGCCACTAGTTTTCTGGACACATTGAACACCTCCCTGTAAAATAGCAATTCAGGCGAGAAGCACACAGGTAGAGTATAGCTAGGGCTGACCTTTTGTGTCAGGCTTTCTACCTGTGGCAAGCTTACTTTGGCTTGGCCAAGCCGAGCGGCCATACCCACCTCCATAAACTTGTCTTATCCAACAACCTCAGGAAACG
>DURJ01000073.1 GCA_012837285.1 Bacillota bacterium | reverse complement strand
GAAGTATGGTTCCTGTGTTGATCCTGGTTATGACAATTAGAAGATATTGAGCAGGCACAATTACAGTGAATTTAGGCTACTTATAGTCTGAGCTCCGGAGCTCCCTACGTTGAGACAATTACGCACTGACACTTTCTGCAGCGGAAGGATTACTAATTCCTGACGGCGAAAACATAGTGAGTAAAATGAGTAGTAGTTAGGGAGGTACTCAAGATTGAAAAAGAGATGTTTGGGCCGTGCCGGCCTTGATGTATCGTTTATGGGGATGGGCGGGATACCTATCCAACGCATAGACAGCGAAAGTGCGGCCAAGGTGTTGGACGCGGCTATTGAGGCCGGAATCAACTTTTTTGATACGGCCCGTGGTTACAGTGATAGCGAAGAGAAATTCGGTACGGTGTTAGGCCCCAGGCATTCAGAAGTGATCATTGCCACAAAATCCATGGCACGAACAAAAGAAGCTATGGCGGCTGATGTTGAGACCAGTCTGCGCAATCTGCAGGTTGATTTTATCGATCTTTACCAGCTTCATAACGTGCGTACCAAAGAAGAGCTAACGCAGGTATTGGCTGCTGACGGAGCCTTGCAGGCTTTGCGAGAGGCTCAAGCTGCCGGCAAAGTGAAGCACGTGGGGATTACGGGCCATATAGTGGATGTTTTGGTTGAAGCGGTAAAAACAAACGAATTTGAAACAGTGCAGTTTCCCTTCAATGCTGTGGAAACAGAGGCGGCGACAGCTTTGTTACCGTTGGCTGAGAAGCTCGATTTAGGGGTAATAGTGATGAAGCCGCTGGCCGGAGGAGCCTTGACTCCAGCCGAACTGGCCCTGCGCTTTTTCTGGGACTATCCTGTCTCTACTGTTATTCCTGGCATGGATTCCATTGAACAGGTTAAGGCCAATGCCAAGCTGGGCGAGCGTGCCTTACTGTTAACCCACGAGGAAAGGCAGCACTTAAACACAGAAATTGACCGACTGGGGAATCGTTTTTGCCGGCGCTGCGAGTATTGCTTGCCATGTCCGGAAGGTATTCGCATCCCGGTGATCTTTACTTTTGATGGTTATTGGACGCGTTATGGCCTAAAAGACTGGGCTGAGGAACGTTATGCCCAGATGAAGGTGAAAGCCGGGGCCTGCATTGAGTGTGGCACTTGTGAGAGCCGCTGTCCGTATAATTTGCCCATTCGTGAGATGCTAAAGGAAGTTGCAGAGCATTTTGGCAGTTGACAGCGGTTCTGAAGTATGCTAGAGTTACGGCAATGAGCAATTCTGACCAACTTCTAGGATCGGGAAGAGTAGGCGGCAGAAACGTTAGTAGAGAGCCGGGGCAGGTGGAAACTCGGCAATGTAGCTGCAGGCCGAATGGACCCAGGAGAAGCGGATCGAAACCGTAAGGTAGTAGTGGCTGCCGGCAGTCCGCCGTTAACAGGACAAGGTATCGGGCATTATTGTTCCTGTACCTGAGCTGGAGCTATAAGCTCAATTGGGGTGGCACCGCGAGTAAGACCTCTCGTCCCTTTGTGGGACGAGAGGTCTTTGTATTTCCGGAAAGGAGCTGATAAGAGTGACCTGAAAGGCATTACCTATACCGACAATAAACTTACCATCACTATCGATTAAGGAGTGGGCGAAAAACATGAAGACTAAGGAACTAGCTCTTACAGCTCTGTTTCTGGCCATGGGATTGGTGCTACACCAGATTACCATCGGCTTAGTAGCGGGGATGAAACCGGACTTTGTCGTTACCATGCTGTTTGTTGCTTTTCTGTTGCTGCGCAATCGACGTTTGGTGCTACCGGCCGGCTTAGCAGCCGGAATTATTACCGCACTGACCACCAGCATGCCTGGCGGGCAGGTGCCCAACATTATCGACAAACTGATCACGGCGTTTTTTACCATGGGGCTCATTCGGTTGCTACAAGGGCATGTGGCTGATTATGTCCTGGCAGCTATGGTGGGTTTTGTCGGTACAGTAGTCAGTGGTACTGCTTTCTTGGGCAGCACTCAGCTGATTATGGGGTTGCCGGTGCCATTTCGAGTGTTGTTTACGGCGGTGGTTCTTCCCACAGCGGCTATGAATACTGTGTTCACACCAGCCATCTATGGTATCTGCTTAACTCGAGCCGGCTCCTTTAAGCTGGCTCCAGGCCGAAAATCAGCCTCTCCGGCCAAGACGGCGGACACTAGAACTGGCTGACAACATAGACTCTTCTATTTGGGCGCTGTCAAGCAGCGCCTCTTTTTTGTCTGTGTGGGGGCATAGGTAGGGGGTTATCCTTCGCTGTTAGTGCATATGATGTTAGGAAACACTGAGAGGAGAAGGATTGTCTTGCCGATTACCTATGTTGTTAATGTGCCGGTGACAGATGTATGGGACAGCCCTGAGTCAAGAGGCGAACACAACCGGCTGACTCAAGCCTTGCTGGGCGACCCTGTATTAGCGGAAGAAAAGAACAACTTTTGGCTAAAAGTTCAAGTTCCCGACGGCTATAGGGGGTACGTGCAGCGGGCCCATTTAGTACCGGCGTCTGCTCCTTGTTCCAGCCTCAAGGGTACAGTGATAACGGCCCAAACACAAATACAGCTGGTAGAGGAAGAGGCACCGCACCACCGGCAAATAACAGCTTATCTAGGTACTAAGCTGCAGTTGGCCCAAGGCACCGGTCCCGGTACCAGAGATTACCACTACACGGTCTATTTGCCGGACGGGAAGACGGGCCTCATTGGCCAAGACTCCGTTGCTGTTGGGAAGCCATCCCGACACCTGGCCCAGGTGGCGGAGCGGGCCCAAAGATTGGCCCTGTGCTTTATCGGAGCCCCATATTTATGGGGCGGCATCACCTGTGCCGGGGTGGATTGTTCGGGCCTAGTGTATGCAACCTACCGCTGTGCCGGCTTGTTATTGCCGCGGGATGCGGACCAACAGTATCTGAGTTCCCAGCCGGTAGCCGGGCCGCCGGTGCCGGGGGACTTGGTGTTTTTTGCCACTGAGGAACCGGATGTGGCCTCACACGTAGGGCTGTATTTAGGCCAGGAGAGGTTTCTCCATGCCTCCAGTCGCTTAGGGGGTGTGGTGATAACGTCGCTTAACAGTCCTTTTTACCGGAGACACCTGTTGGGTTGGCATCGCTGTCGGGCAAATTGTCGCCGCCCTGGTTCAGCGGCAGGATTTGAGTCGGCGGAAGGCGAAGTTAGCAGGCGAGAACAGGAGGCAAGGAGCGATTGGATTGAGGTACCGCCTGTTGGCTCTTGACCTGGACGGAACATTACTCGATGACCACAATAGGATTTCGCTGCGCAACCGGGACGCCATCTGGGCGGCCCGAGATCGAGGGGTAGTGGTTACACTATCCACCGGTCGCATGTACCGTTCGGCGATACGGTTTGCCCACGAGCTAGAGATGGAAGTGCCCCTGATAACTTACAACGGAGCCTTGATCAAAGACAGCGGCGGCCAGGTATACCGCGATTTGCCGCTACCGCTGCCGGCTGCCCGTATTGCCCTGGCCATTGCCCGAGAATACGATCTGCATGTGAATTTGTTTATGGGCGATGAGCTGTTCGTGGATCGAGATGATGAGTGGACCAAGCGTTATCATCGGTCCAGTTCAGTCCCGCCGAAAATAGTACCGGATTTAAAGCGAGTGCTCACCGCAGCGCCCAATAAAGTGTTGTTTTTAGGTACAGAAGAAGAACTGCAGCCGGTATGGCCCGTATTAGCCGAGGAACTGGCCGGCCAGGCTCATATTACCAGCTCCAGTCCCCAATTTGTGGAGATAATACATCCCAGGGTCTCCAAACAAAGTGGTTTGGCCTATCTGCTCAAGCAATTCGGCCTTACAGCGAAAGAGGCTATTGCTATCGGCGATAATTATAATGATTTAGAGATGATTACTTATGCCGGCCTGGGAGTTGCCATGAGTAACGCGCCTAAAGAAGTCCGGGCCCGAGCCGACTATGTTACCGGCGACAACAATGACGGCGGGGTGGCTCAGGTCATTGAAAGATTTATCCTGAGTTCCGACGAGGAGCTGTGCAAATGCAAGCATTTGTGATCGTCAGCGGGTTGTCTGGGGCCGGAAAATCCACTGCTGTACGGGTGCTGGAAGATATGGGCTACTTTTGTGTGGATAACTTGCCGCCGGATTTGTTACCCAAGTTTGCTGAGTTGTGCCTGCAAGGTAAAGTGAACAAGGTGGCCCTGGGTATCGATATCAGAGGCGGGGGTTTCTTTGAGCACATCTTGGAACGCTTAAAAGCGCTGGAACGGATGGGGCTTAAATACCGCATTATTTTTCTTCAAGCCTCCGACGAGACTTTGATTCGCCGGTATAAAGAAACCCGGCGGCGGCACCCTTTGGCCAAGGAAGGACGGGTTCTTGAGGGTATTGCCGACGAGCGGAAACGGATGCAGGAACTACAAAGCCGGGCCACCTATGTTATCGATACCACTAATACCACCCCGGCTCAACTGAAGGAAGAAATCCGGACCCTGTTTGCGGAAGGCGAAGACTTAGAGCGACTGTTGATCACCCTGGTAAGTTTCGGGTTCAAGTTTGGTGTACCGCTTGATGTGGACATGGTCTTTGATGTTCGGTTCTTGCCCAATCCTTACTATGTGGAAACCCTGCGGGATTGTACCGGCAAAGATGAGGCGGTAAGAGACTATGTGCTTCAGTGGCCGGTGACGCAAGAGTTCTTGACTAGGGTTCTGCAGTTGATTGAATTTCTTATTCCTCATTTTATCGCTGAAGGTAAAACTAGCTTGGTTCTCGGCATCGGCTGTACCGGCGGGCGCCATCGCTCCGTAACCTTAGCCGAAGAACTGAGCGGCCACCTCAGTGCGAACAACCACCGCGTCTTTGTGCAACATCGGGACGTGGATAAGGATATGGAGGCATAAGGTTGAATTCTAAGCCCAAAAGACACCCCCAGGGGCCCAGAGTTGTGGCCTTGGGTGGGGGCACCGGTCTTTCCACCCTCCTGCGGGGACTTAAAGAATACACTGACAATATCACCGCCATTGTAACCGTTACCGATACCGGCGGCAGTTCCGGGCGCCTGCGCTTGGAGCTGGGGATGTTGCCGCCGGGGGATGTGCGCAATTGCCTGGTGGCTTTAGCCGATACGGAACCTCTGATGGAACAGCTGTTTCAATATCGGTTTCCCGGCGGAAGTGGATTGGCCGGACATAGCTTCGGCAACCTATTTCTGGCCACCATGTGCGAAGTGGTAGGGGACTTCGAGGGCGCAATTAAGGAAACAAGCCGGGTGCTTAAAGTTCGAGGGCAAGTGTTGCCGGCCACCTTAACCAGTGCCAACTTAGTGGCAGAGTACGTAGACGGCACCGTGGCTCGAGGCGAAACCAGCATTTGCCGCCCGGGAGTGCCGATACGTCGGTTAAGTCTGGATCCGCCTGAATGTCAACCGGTCCCGGATGCATTAGCTGCTATAGCGACGGCGGATCTAATTGTCTTAGGCCCCGGGAGTCTGTATACCAGCATTTTGCCCAACCTGCTGGTTCAGGGCATACCGGAGGCTTTAGCGTCCAGCCCGGCGGTGAAAGTGTATGTGGTAAACGTGATGACTCAGCCGGGGGAAACGGACGGTTACACTGCTGCGGACCATATTCGGGCCGTGGTCGACCAAGGCGGGCAACAAATTATTGATTGGGCCCTGGTCAATACTCAGGGTCCTGTAGGCGGTACTTTGGTCCGGTATCGGGAAGAAGGAGCCGAGCCGGTATCGGTAAACAGACAAGAACTCGAGGGTTTTGGTCTGCGGATCAAGGAAGCGCCTCTCTTGTACGTTAATGACATGGCCCGACACGATCCGGACAAACTAGCTCAGTCGGTATTAGCGCTATTGACCTGATAGAGGTGGAGGAGTTGTTATGTACAAGACGTTTTCCTTCAAGGTAAAAGATGAACTGTCTCGGCTGCAGCCAGGGAAGTTATGCTGTTTGCAGTCTGAGCTGCTGGGTTTTCTCCGCGCTGGGGCTGTGCTGGAAGCAGGGCAGTCAGGGATACAGGTGATTGCAACTACCGAGAGTCCCTCCGTAGCCCGGCGTGTTTTTCTGCTGCTCAAGCATACGTCAGCTTTAAACGTCAAAATTTCACGGGAGCCCCGCCGTATGCAGCATCACAACCTCTATTCTGTGCGCCTACCGACCCAGCCCGGATTAAAAGAATTCCTGATCCGACTGGGATTTCTGCGCAGTGGCACCGGCGCCGACAAGACAGTGATTCCGCCGGCCGACTGCTGTCGCCGGAGCTACCTCAGAGGATTCTTTCTCGGTTCCGGCTCGTTGAGCAACCCGGAGCGCTTCTATCACCTGGAGCTGGTAACCGGGAGCCGGCGCAGCGCCGCTCACCTAATTCGGCTGCTCCTGGGGTTCAATTTGCGGGCCCGGCGCGTGGAGCGTAAAGATCGTCAGGTGGTCTATCTGAAGGACGGGGATGACATCGCTGCTTTTCTGACCCTGATCGGCGCTGTAACCAGCCGTCTGGAATTGGAAAATATCCGGGTGGTTAAAGGCGTGCGCAACCAAGTGAACCGCCTAGTTAACTGTGAAACGGCGAACCTCAGTAAGACCGTGGAAGCAGCATGCCGGCAGCTAGCCGCCATTCGCTGCCTGGTGGACAATGTGGGTCTGGAGAACTTGCCGCGGCCCCTGCGGGAGGTGGCACGGCTGCGCCTGGAGCACCCGGAGGCAACTTTAAAGGAGCTGGGAGCGCAGCTGGATCCTCCCCTGGGAAAATCCGGAGTCAATCACCGGTTACGTCGATTAGAACAAATGGCCGCTGACTTTAAGATCGAGTAAAGAAGGTTTTTGGGTACCAGATGGCGAATTTCGTAGGTGACAGGGCGATGTAGCGGGCGTAAATAGAAAAAAGCCCGGAGCCGGAAAGGTTAGGCGGGGAGAGGGGTACGAAAAGGATGGGTGTGGCACATAGCCTTGTTCTGGAGCAAACCCAAAAACTGATCATGACCCAGGAACTGTGCCAAGCTATTGCCATTTTGCAGATGCCGACCCAAGAACTGCTGACATATGTTCAAGAACAACTGGAAGAAAATCCACTCCTGGAGTTGGAAGAAGACGACTCCCAGCCAGAGCTGCCGGAGGCTGAGCCGGATTGGGCCGAGTATTTTCGCGATACCAGTGATCTCGGCTTTGTACCCAGGACTAACTTCTCCCGGGAAGGGCCTGCCTGGGACAATTTCCTCAGCCGTGAACAGACATTGGCCGAACACTTGCTGGCTGATTGGAGACTGGTGGCCCGAACCCCGGAAGAGAAACAAATGGGCCAGTTTATTATCGGCTGTTTGGACGGATATGGCTATTTGCGCTTGAGTATAGCCGAAATTGCCGACCAACTGCGGCAATCGCGAGCCAAGGTTTTACGAATTGTTAAGGCTATTCAACAGTTGGAACCCAAAGGAGTGGGAGCCAGAAGCCTCGAGGAATGCCTACTGATTCAAGCCGAATCCCTGGGCTGCCTGACACCGGAGATACGGCAGGTTATTCTTTACTATTTGCCTGATTTGGCCGAGGGCAGATTGGGACGCATAGCCCAGGAGCTGAATTTGTCGCTGCTGCAGGTGCAGGCCATCCGCGATTTTATCCGAACTTTAGATCCTAAACCCGGTCGTCAATACAGTGACGGCGACCAAGTTCATTACATTGCCCCGGACATCACGGTGCAGAAGGTAGGAGACGAATATGTGATCCTGGTGAACGATGCGGTGGGCAATAGGCTTCATGTGAGCAATCATTACCGTCGTATCCTAACTAGTCCTGAAGACGTGGACGGTCAGACCAAGAGATATGTGGAGACCAAGCTCAATTCAGCGGTCTGGCTTATTCGCAGTATTGAACAGCGACGATTGACCATCTATCGAATTGTAGAAACATTGCTCCGGTTGCAACGTCCGTTTTTCGATTACGGGGTCCGCCACTTACGCCCGCTAACGCTGCGGGAGGTGGCAGTGGAAATAGATGTCCATGAATCCACGGTCAGTCGGGCTACGGCCAATAAATATATCCAGACTCCCCATGGAGTCTTTCCGCTACGGGTATTGTTCGACAGCGGGGTCGAAAGTGCCAACGGTAAAGGCGCAGCAGCCGAATCGGTGAAGCGGCTGCTGGCCGATTTGGTGAGTCAGGAAGATCCCTATAAACCTTACAGCGATCAACAGTTGTCCGAGCTACTGGCTCGTCGGGGTATCAGCGTGTCACGCCGGACAGTGGCCAAGTATCGTCAGGAAGCCAATATCCCGTCCTCAGGCTGCCGGCGTCGCTATTAAAAAACTGTGCCATTAGGCAGGATTTTCTTTCCCGACGAAGAATTAACACCTAGGAAGCGGGAGGAGGCCGTTTTTCTTGGCTTATGTGGGACAAATAATGCAAACGCGGGACGCACTGCGACCCTCAAGAAAAAGTACCATGCGGACAGCATCTGAGTTGCAACAGCGCCTAGTACCGGAACTGATAGAGGTTCTTAGTCGGAGGTATACTATTCTCCGAACTATCTCTTTACTCATGCCCATCGGACGCCGGGTATTAGCCAAGGAAATGGATACCACCGAACGCAAGCTGCGTTCGGAGGTGGAATTCCTGCGCGAGCAGGGCTTCATTGCCACCAGCAGCCTGGGCATGATTCTTACTTCCCAGGGCCAGCAATTAGTGGAAGAGTTAGATGTTTACATGCGGGAACTACATGATTTGTCCGAAGCCGAATCGACCTTGGCCCGTCATCTCCGGCTGGAACGTGTTATTGCCGTACCGGGTGACAGTGATAAGAGCGAGCTGGTGCAACAAGACATGGGTCGAGCTGCGGCCCAGTATCTTAAGTCCATTCTGGCCCAGGACATGGTGCTGGCTGTATCGGGGGGTACCACGTTGGCAGCCGTGGCGACGGCTCTGATTCCGGCCAATTTTCACGGTGCCTTGACGGTAGTGCCGGCCCGCGGTGGCATGGGTGAAGACTTGGGCAAACAGGCTGGAAGCATCGCCGCCAAGATTGCCGCCAAGCTCAACGCCAATTACCGCTTGCTCCATTTACCGGACAGCTTGGGTGCAAAAGCGGCGGCAGTTGTCGCCCAAGAGCCGGAAATCCGTGAGGTTCTGGAGGTGGTGCGTTCCGCTTCCATTCTTCTCCTGGGGATTGGTGAAGCTCGGGCCATGGCCAAGCGGCGGAATCTGCGCCCTGATCAGGTGATGCTGTTGGACCGGGTGGGTGCTGTGGGTGAGACTTTTGGCTACTACTTCAATCGTCAAGGGGAGATTGTCTATGTAACCCCTAGCACCGGCCTTAAGCTGGAGCATATCAAACGAATCGGGCACGTTATTGCCGTGGCCGGCGGTAGCAGTAAGGCGGAAGCTATGCTGGCCGTGCTGTCCTACGATTTTCCCGCCACAACGCTGGTAACCGACGAAGGAGCTTTGGTGGCAATGCTCAGCTGCATCGAAAGGAGGGGAGGCCCCCTGGTATCTCTGCGCTAGGGTTTTCAGTAACAACACAGACTCAGGAAAGGAAGGATAGTTCATGACAATCAAAGTAGCTATCAATGGTTTTGGTCGGATCGGAAGACTGTTTTTACGAGCAGCTCTTTCTAATCCAGCGATAGAAGTGGTGGCTATAAACGGTGTGCGCGACAATGCCATGTCGGCCCATTTGCTCAAGTACGATTCTTTGTACGGCACCTTGCATCATGAGGTGACAGCCACTGAAAACGGTATTCGGATGGACGAGACCGAGATTCGCACCTTTAACATCCGCGATTCCTACGACTTCCCGTGGGCTGAAGTGGGGGCCGATGTTATACTGGAGTCCACTGGTAAGCTGCGCGAGCGGGAAAAGCTGGAGTATCATCTGAAGTCCGGGGCCAAGAAAGTTGTTGTTTCGGCTCCGGCCAAAGGTGAAGACATAACAGTGGTGATGGGAGTAAATGACCAGCAGTATAATCCGGCCGAACATAACATAATCTCCAATGCCTCTTGCACCACCAACTGCTTAGCACCGGCAGCCAAGGTTGTACATGAGAGCTTCGGTATTGTCAAAGGCCTGATGGTAACGATTCACTCTTACACCAACGACCAGAAAATACTGGACGCCAACCACAAAGATCTGCGCCGGGCCCGGGCCGCCGCTTACTCCATCATACCTACTACCACCGGTGCCGCCAAATCGGTAGCGCTGGTTTTGCCTGAGCTCAAGGGTAAACTCAACGGTTATGCCCTGCGGGTACCCACGCCCACAGTGTCCATTGTGGATCTTACCGTTGAGCTGAGTAAAGAGGTGTCGGTGGAAGAGATCAACCAGGCCTTCAAAACGGCTGCCGACGGAGCGCTGAAAGGAATTCTCGGGTATACGGAAGAGCCGTTGGTTTCCTGTGACTTCCGCGGTAGCTCCATATCTTCCATTGTGGACGGAGAACTGACCCAGGTAATCGGCAACCTGGCCAAGATAGTGGCTTGGTACGATAACGAATGGGGCTATACCTGCCGCTGTGTGGACTTGGTCGCTGCTATCGGGAAAAAAGGTTACTAGGTTATTGCCTAGGAAAGAACCGGGGTCAGGCTGTGGCCTGGCCCCTGAAACCGAAGGAGGGACAGAACACCTATGGCCAAGAAAACCTTACGCGATCTCCCCCTGCACGGCAAGCGGGTTTTGGTCCGAGTCGACTTTAACGTGCCGCTAAAGGACGGCCAGGTAGCCGACGATACTCGTATTCGAGCCGCTTTGCCCACCATCGAGTTTCTACGGGAAGCCGGTGCCAAGATTATTCTTGTTTCTCACCTTGGACGGCCGAAAGGGAAGGCAGTGCCAGAGCTGCAGCTAGATCCAGTGGCAAAACATCTAGCCCAGATGCTGCAGGCTCCGGTGGAGAAAACGGCTGTATCCGTGGGCCCTGAAGCCCAGAGAGCAGTTAACGCCCTAGGTGAGGGTGAGGTCCTGCTGCTGGAGAACATTCGCTTTTACCCCGGTGAAGAAAAAAACGACCCTCAGTTGGCTCAGGATCTAGCTCAGCTAGCGGACATCTACGTTAACGATGCTTTTGGCACCGCTCACCGGGCTCATTGTTCCACTGCCGGTGTGGCCAAGTTGCTGCCGGCGGTGGCGGGCTTTTTGATGGAAAAAGAGCTGAAAATGCTGGGCGAAGCGCTGGAGAAGCCGGAGCGGCCTTTTGTAGCTATTTTAGGCGGGGCCAAAGTATCCGACAAGATAATGGTGCTACAGAATCTGGTCGCCAGGGTAGACGCCCTGATCATTGGTGGGGGCATGGCCTTTACTTTCTTGGCAGCCCAGGGCAAGAAGGTAGGGCGCTCCTTACTGGAAGAAGACAAGATTGAAGTGGCGGCCGAGATATTGGCCAAGGCGAAGCAGCAGGGTACCCAACTGCTGTTGCCGGTGGACGTGGTGGTGGCACCGGAATTAGCTGAGTCGGCCCCGGCGAAAGTGGTGGCAGCGGACGCCATACCGGCAGATCAAATGGGGCTGGATATCGGGCCGGAAACCAGTAAACTGTACGCCGATACTATCTCTCAGGCCAAAACCGCAGTCTGGAACGGGCCCATGGGAGTGTTTGAACTGGAACCGTTTGCCGCTGGAACCCGGGCCGTAGCCCAGGCTTTGGCCGCTTCCGCTGCTATCAGCGTGGTCGGCGGCGGCGATTCGGCGGCAGCCGTGGCCAAATTCGGACTCAGTTCCCAGATGACCCATATCTCCACTGGCGGCGGTGCTTCGTTAGAGTTCCTGGAAGGGCGGGAACTGCCGGGAGTAGCCGCACTACAAGACAAATAGAAGGTGAAATCCATGCGAGTCCCGATCATTGCCGGTAATTGGAAGATGAACAAGACCGTACCGGAAGCCGTTGCTTTAATCCAGGAACTGGTGCCCTTGGTAGCCCATAGCCAAGGGGCGGAAATTGTCGTTTGTCCGCCTTTTACCGCCTTATATCCCGTGGGTCGTGAACTTAGCGGGACCAATATAGTATTGGGTGCCCAAAACCTATTTTGGGCTGATCAAGGAGCGTATACCGGGGAAATCTCAGCCGCCATGCTGGTGGATTTAGGAGTAAGCTATGTTATCCTCGGCCATTCCGAACGCCGCGCTTACCAAGGCGAAACCGATACCCAGATCGCCAACAAGTTGCAAGCGGCCTTCAAAGCGGCCCTAAGGCCCATTTTGTGTGTCGGGGAACACTTGACCGACCGGGAGCAAGGACGGGCTCAAGCGGTGGTGGAGACCCAGTTAGAAGAGGATCTTAAGCTACTCAGTTCCGAACAGGTGCGGCAACTGGTGATAGCCTATGAGCCCATTTGGGCTATTGGCACCGGCCGCTGCGCTGAACCGGCTGATGCCGCAGACATGGCCCAGATGATTCGTAACGTGGTGGCCGACAAGTTTGGCCCCGGCGCGGCGGCTGAGGTCAGGATTCAATACGGCGGCAGTGTCAGCGGAGCCAATAGCCACAGCTTCCTGTCCCAGGCTGGAATCGACGGTGCATTGGTGGGCGGAGCCAGTCTCAAAGCTGAAGACTTTGCGACCATTGTCAAGTCGGCATTAAGGTAGAAGGGGGCAGAGTTGTGCCGCTTCACCCCGTGGTTCTAATTGTAATGGATGGCTGGGGTTGTGCCCCGGAAAGCTCGGGAAATGCCATAGCTCAAGCCCGTATACCGAATCTAACATGGTACTGGCGTCGCTTTCCCCATACCTTGTTAGGGGCGGCCGGAGAGGACGTGGGGTTGCCGGCGGGCCAGATGGGGAATTCTGAGGTGGGGCATCTTAATCTCGGGGCCGGCCGCATTGTGTACCAAGACTACTCTCGCATTAACCGGGCCATTAGCCAGGGAGATTTCTTTACCAATTCAGTGTTGCTGGAGGCCCTGGCCCAGGCTCAGGGACAGAGCCTGCATCTTATGGGCCTGGTCTCCGATGGCGGGGTCCACAGTCATATGAACCATGTCTACGCCTTGCTGGAGTTGGCGGCCCAACACGATTTGCAGCGGGTGTTTGTACATGCCTTTCTCGATGGACGCGATGTGCCGCCGACAAGTGCCGGCACTTACCTGGCGGCGCTGGAAGAGAAAATGGCTGAGCTGAACTTGGGCCACATCGCCACTATTAGCGGTCGCTACTGGGCCATGGATCGGGATCGGCGTTGGGAACGAACGGCCCTGGCCTATAAGGCGCTGGTCTTAGGGGAGGGCAAAACAGCCCCGTCAGCGGCCCAGGCTATAAAGCAGGCCTATGAGCAGGGCGAAACCGATGAGTTTGTCCGGCCCACGGTTTTGGTTCAGGACAACGGCGATCCGGTGGCCCGGATAAAGGACGGGGACGTGATTATCTTCTTTAACTTCCGTCCCGACCGCGCCCGCCAGCTAACCCGAACCTTTGTCGATGAAGATTTTTCTGAGTTTAGCCGCGGACCGCAGCCGCCGGCGGTGCATTTTGTCTGTTTTACCCAATACGACGAAACCATAAAGGCACCGGTGGCGTTCGCACCGCAGCGCCTGACTAATACCTTAGGTGAGTACTTGTCCCGCCAGGGTCTAACCCAACTTCGGATTGCCGAGACGGAGAAATATGCCCATGTTACTTTCTTTTTTAGCGGCGGCGAGGAACAACCTTTTCCCGGTGAACAGCGGCGCCTGATCCCATCTCCTAAGGTGGCCACTTATGATCTTAAGCCAGAGATGAGTGCTTATGAAGTTACGGCGGCAGTGATAGAAGAGCTCCGCCAAGGGAAGTTCCACCTGGTGATTCTAAACTATGCCAATGTGGATATGGTGGGACACACCGGTAAAATTGCTGCCACCATCCAGGCGGTGGAGACAGTGGATCGGTGCGTGGGGCAGGTGGTGGAGGAAGTATTACGTCAGCGCGGAGTGGCTTTGATCACGGCTGATCATGGTAACGGAGAGGAAATGCTGGATGAGGGGAACCGGCCCCATACGGCTCATTCCTGCAACCAGGTACCGTTTATCGTGGTGGCCGACGATACCGACGCTTGGGAAGTTCGGCCGGGACGTCTGGCCGATGTAGCCCCGACAATACTGGATCTGCTGGATCTGCCTACGCCAGCAGAGATGACAGGGGAATCATTGCTTGGGCGGTAGTTACCCCCGACACCCGCACCCGCCCAGGCCAGGTCAGTGGACAAGAGTAACAGGAGGTGCAACTTTGTATACAACCATAGTTGATATTTGGGCCCGCGAAATATTAGATTCTCGCGCTAATCCCACTGTGGAAGTAGACGTGGTTTTGGCGGACGGGAGCTTCGGCCGGGCCGCAGTTCCGTCCGGAGCATCCACCGGAGCCCGGGAGGCATTGGAACTTCGAGACGGTGATATGAACCGCTACCTGGGGAAAGGGGTGCTGACAGCTATAGCCAATGTCAACGAGGTCTTGGCCCCCGAACTTCTAGGCATGGATGCCCTGGACCAGGTAGCAGTGGATAACGCTATGATCGCTTTAGACGGCACCGAAAGCAAGAGCAAGCTCGGAGCCAATGCCATTTTGGGAGTTTCCCTGGCAGTGGCTCAAGCGGCAGCCAATTCACTGGGCTTACCTCTGTATCGTTACGTAGGAGGCCCAGCGGCTCGACTGCTGCCGGTGCCTATGATGAACATATTAAACGGCGGCCAACATGCCGACAACAACGTGGACATTCAAGAGTTCATGGTTGTACCGGCCGGGGCGGCAAGTTTTGCCGAGTCTCTGCGCTATGGGGCAGAAGTCTTTCATACCCTAAGGAAGGTCCTCAAAGAAAAAGGCCTGGCCAGCGGCCAAGGCGATGAGGGCGGCTTTGCGCCAGATCTATGCTCGAACGAAGAGGCCCTTAAATTATTGGTCATGGCCATCGAGACAGCCGGGTATAAACCCGGACAGGATGTTTTTCTGGCCATCGATGTGGCGGCCTCAGAGCTGTACCAAGACGGCCGCTATGTTCTGGCCGGAGAAGGGAAAACCCTGACCGCATCGGAGCTGGTGGACTACTATGCCCAGTTCTTTGAGCGCTATCCCATAATCTCCATTGAGGATGGCCTGGCGGAAGACGACTGGGAAGGCTGGCAAGAGCTCACAGCCCGGCTGGGGTCCAAGCTGCAGCTGGTGGGCGATGACGTGTTTGTAACCAACACTGAACTGCTCAGCCGGGGTATTGAGCAAAAGGTAGCCAATTCTATTTTGATCAAGGTTAACCAGATCGGCACTTTAACCGAAACCTTGGCGGCCATTGAAATGGCGAAAAAAGCTGGGTACACCGCCGTTGTCTCACACCGTTCCGGCGAGACCGAAGATACCGCCATTGCCGATATCGTAGTGGCAACCGGGACCGGGCAAATAAAGACCGGGGCGCCGTCGCGCTCCGAGCGGGTGGCTAAGTACAATCAGTTACTCCGGATTGAGGAGATGCTAGGCGAGAATGCTGTCTTTTCCGGGCATGGAGCTTTTCACCGCTAACAGAGCGACAGCGAAACAGGCACCCACAACATGCTTACTCCCCGGCTCCGCTATACGCTTCCACTGTTCTAAGGCTCGGTTCGGAGCGCGTCTAGAAGGCTGCGGATTATTTGCCGCCGCAATTTGAACAATCCAAATGGCGGAAACGGCCCCAAATGTCCTCGCCGGTCTGATGCGCTAACCTCACGCTCGCCAAGAACGGTAACTCGAAGCTCCGACATGTCGCCGGAGAAGTAAGCACCGGGCCGCAAGTATAGTCATCGCCGCGGCGGCATGGGTCCACCCCTGAATAGCTACGCAACATCAATGGCAACGTTTCTGGCCCAAGCGCCGAATCGTTGCCATTTGCTCTTTGGTATGCTAAAATTAACAAGGTGCCAACGGGGAATAATTGAGAGTGAAT
>DURJ01000072.1 GCA_012837285.1 Bacillota bacterium | reverse complement strand
CACTGTAGCCAGGGAACAAAGAAGCATGGTCAGCGTCGCTCTCGTAAAGTTCGATATGGCTCAAGTTTTCCCGTGTAACGCTCTGCTCCGGGACTGATGGCCCGCTGGCTAACGCGGGAAGCGAAGGGAAAACCAAGACCATAATTAACGCCCAACCCAACCAGCGAAAACGGTGCCTAAACTTGGCCATCATATTAGAGACCCTCCTTATATGAGTGAACTAATAAAACGTTATCAGATAGGGCAAGAATCTTCCCTAAAATGCCTTTGAATAATAATAACATGAATAACTATTGCGATCAATGGTTATCCAAGCAGCATATCAGTTTATTACACCAAGTATTCCTATAGACAAGGGGCCGGCACGGGGCCCGGCCTCACATTGGAACCTGCACGTTATTTATTTCGTGAGGGCACAGAGGCCCTTCCCTAAGAGTAGGGTTATGGGCTGCAAGTCTTGCGTAGGGGAGACACTCTGTGGCCGCCCGGCTTCTTTTGCTCTAAAAACCGGAGAAGCGGTGGAATATGTACGCGGTAATACGAGCTGTCTACCATTTTACCGAAAATCCGCCACGGTGCCTGCGTGCAGTTATACGAACTGACACTTTCCCTGTTATTGTTACCACAAAAGATGACGTGGGGATATCCTGCTCAGAGTAAAACACAGTGCCATCTTCACCTTTGATTTCCAAATCGATGTTACCCGAAGATGTTTTTATTTCAATATTAAGGTCATGAGGAGTATCTCCAGGATTTATTTTGCGCTCTCTAAAACCTGTAAACAGGTAATATTTTGCCGACCATAGGTCAGCATGGCTGCGTTCGATGAAGCCAAGTCTTATACTGGAGCCGAACGTTGTGATTCCAGAGACGGCCATAATTATAAAAACAGCGCCCAAGACTATCACCGTCAACAATGTTTTCTTCTTCATCGTCAAGCCTCCCAATCATTTCTTAATACATTCTGCCCAATATAGAAAAGAGGAAAGAGTTTTCGTGCCCTAAACTAGGTTTACCGTAAACGTATCACTAAATGTAAATCAAAGCGATCGTTATTTACATTGACAAAGCCGAGGGAAATAGCTATCATAGAATCAGGATGAGAATGATTATCATACCATTATTTTACGACAAGAAGTTAGGCACAACTAACTTTTGTTGTTGATGCTAAGGAGTGAAGAATATGCCTTATGTCCTGACAGGTTCTTCATCCATGCAAGATTACTTGGAAGCGATCCTCGATCTTACAGAGAAGGATGGTTTAGTAAGGGTGAGCGATATTGCCGGCCAACTAAATGTTACTAAACCCAGTGTGACCCAGATGATTGAAAATCTGAAAAAGCAGGAGCTCGTCAAACAGGAGCCTTACGGCCCAGTAGAGCTAACCGGTGTCGGTCGGGAGCTGGCGACCAAGGTACGTCAGCGGCACCGCTTACTTAAGCAATTTTTGATTGATGTATTGGAAGTTGATCCAGAGATCGCTGAAAGAGACGCTTGTATGATCGAACATGTAATAAGCCCACAAACTATGGAGAAACTGGTAGAATTTTTGCCGGTTGTGTCTTTGCCGGACGAAGGGACAGGATTTACTGCCAATAGGCACGAGCAGAATTAGGTTAAATAACTAAGGAGGCAAGTTTCTTTGGACACGAAAATCATTAACAGACTAAGCAAGCTCAAAGTAGGACAAGGCGGCAGTGTAGTTAAAATCGAAGCCCAAGGTCTGGTGCGGCGGCGGATTTTGGAGATGGGGGTTACCTTAGGTACAGAAGTTGTTGTTACAGGTACTGCTCCGCTGGGTGATCCGATAGAAATTACGGTAAAAGGTTATCACCTAAGTCTAAGAAAAGAAGAAGCGGCCAGCATTTGGGTGGAGGCGATAAAGAAATGAAGAAACGTCTCTTACCACTTGGCTTTGTTCCAGCCGGCAGTACAGTCTTAATTCGAGAACTCGATGGTGGTAGGAACTTGTCTCACCGACTGACAGAAATGGGGCTTGTTTGTGGCACTGCAATAAGGGTGATAAAAAACGATGTGGGCGGTCCGCTGATTATCTCTGTGGGTGAAGGTCGACTGGCTTTGGGACGCGGTATGGCCCTTAAAATATTAGTGGAAGAAGAGGTATTGTAGAATTACCATTATTGGCCAATGTTAGGCGGGACTAACTTTAAGGGAGGAATAGATGTGGAAGCAGCACAAGTTCTAAATACAGAAGCACAGTGTGAATTACCGCTGGTTATTGCCTTGGCCGGCAACCCTAATTCAGGCAAAACAACTGTTTTTAACAATTTGACCGGCTCTCGTCAACATGTAGGCAATTGGCCAGGGGTGACGGTGGAGAAAAAAGAAGGTGAGCTTGTTTTTCAGGGAGAACCTATCCGGGTGGTGGATCTTCCGGGGACTTATAGCTTAGGCGCTTATTCCGAAGATGAAGGAGTAGCCTGTGATTATATTTTGTTTAAAAAACCTGATGTGGTTATCAACATTGTCGATGCTACTAACTTAGAGCGCAATTTGTATCTTACTGTTCAGCTGATGGAAATGGGAGCCAATGTAGTGGTGGCTCTTAATATGTACGATGAGCTTGAAGCTAAAAAAACAACCATTGATATAGAGCAGCTGGAAAAACTGCTGGGGGTGCCGGTGGTACCAACGGTGGCTATTCGAAACAAAGGTCTTAAGGAGTTAGTGGCCCGGTCGGTTAATTGTGCCCAGCTTCGGCAGCGGAAGTCGGTTGGAGTTAACTATGGCCCTAAGCTAGAAGAGGTTATAAACTTAATGGAGACGGAAATTAGGGCCAACGCTGCCATAGCAGCTGATTTTCCATCTCGCTGGCTAGCGCTGAGGATATTAGAGCAGGACGAAACGACCATGGGCCGATTAGCTCGCTATCCCGGAAGCGAGCAGCTACTAAAACGCCTACAGGAAATTGTTGATCGCTTGGACTTAGCTGAAGAAGATATCGAATCCACGCTAATTGATCGGCGGTATGACTTTATCGTCAATATGGCTAAGCAGACTGTGGTTCGGCAGCAGTCAGCGATGGAACAAAAATCGTTATCCGATCGCATCGATGCCATCGTCACCCATCGATACCTAGGCATTCCTATTTTTCTGCTGGTAATGTGGACTGTCTTTCAGCTGACATTTGTTATAGGGGATCGGTTAGTCGATTTAGTGGAAGCGTTTTTTGACTGGTCAGCAGGGATCGCTGCTAACTGGCTGATTAATATTGGGGCGCCGGAATTGCTGACGTCGCTGGTAACCGACGGTATCATTAACGGTATCGGTGCAGTGTTGGCATTTATGCCTCATATTATGCTGCTCTTTTTCGCTATTTCGTTACTGGAAGATAGCGGCTATATGGCTCGGGCCGCCTATATTATGGACCGTTTTATGCACGTGCTTGGTTTGCATGGAAAGTCATTTATTCCGTTGCTGTTGGGTTTCGGGTGCACTGTCCCGGCCATTATGGCTACGCGTACTTTGGAGAACAAACGGGACCGTTTGATTACTATTTTGATTACGCCGCTTATGTCTTGTAGTGCTCGTTTACCGATCTATGCCTTGTTTGTCGGGGCTTTCTTCACGGCTAATAAAGGGCTGGTGATATTCTCCCTTTATTTGCTGGGAATGGTGCTGGCCATAGTAATGGGCGTATTATTTAGCCGGTTTTTGTTTAAGGGCGAGACCTCGTACTTTGTGATGGAATTGCCGCCTTATCGTTTGCCCACTTTCAAAAGTACTTTTATCCATATGTGGGAGCGAGCGCGGATGTTTATTCGTAAGGCCGGTAGCATTATCTTAATGGCAGTGGTTTTGGTATGGGCGCTGGCTAATTTGCCATTGGGGGTACAGTACGCCAGCCAAGAGAGCATGTTAGGACAAATTGGAACATTTCTTGCCCCGCTATTTAGGCTGGCTGGGTTCGGTACTTGGGAAGCAGGAGTAGCACTGGCTTTCGGAGTTTTGGCCAAAGAGGTGGTGGTGAGCACGTTAGGAGTTGTCTATGGGGTGCAGGAGGCTGGGTTAACCCAGGTGATCGCTCAACACTGGACGCCGCTAGCGGCTTACTCGTTTATGGTTATGAGTCTGTTATATACACCATGTGCTGCTGCTATTGCTACTATTAGAAGAGAAACAAATTCCCTCGGCTGGACTGCCTTTGCCGTGGGCTATACCATGCTATTGGGTTGGGGAGCAGCGGTGTTAGTATATCAAGTGGGTAGCCTCCTGGGTTTTAGCTAGGGAGGATCTATCGAGGTTTCCTAGATGTTAGTCAATTTTTAAGCCATGGCGACGATCGCCATGGCTTTTTTGATAGGCAGCAAATATTGGGCCTCGATTATTGACATATGAACAATAGCAGGTTTAATGTTTAGTTATAAAAGAGCATTTGATCAATATGCTAAGAAACAATCTTTTAAGAGTAGGAGTGAATTTTACCAATGTATACTGACTTATTGCTTGATCATTTCCTTAATCCACGCAATGTAGGGGAGTTGCCCGATGCTGATGGCGTAGGAGCGGTAGGTTCCCTGGAATGCGGTGATTATTTGGAAATTGAGATCAAAGTTACCGATGGGAAAATAAGCGACATAAAATTTGAGGCTTACGGATGTCCGGCGGCGATAGCAACTACCAGTGCAACTACGGAATTGGCCCGGAATAAAACCCTAACTGAAGCCTGGGCCATAACCGACAGCGATGTGATGGCCTGCCTCGGTGGCTTACCTGACCCCAAGATCCATTGTTCTTTACTTGGGCCTGCTGCTCTTAAAAAAGCGATAGAGGATTATAGATCAAAAAAAGAAGCAGAATGAGGGGAAAATCTACACTTATTGTTGACATATGCCCATAACAAAGATACTATATAAATAGCGGATTATCCGGGGGAGGTGCTTGAACTGGCAGTTGTTTCAATCACGATTCTGGTGGAGAATACCGTACGGCAGCCCGAACTGCTAGCCGAGCATGGTTTTGCTGCTTTGGTAAACGTTAACGGTAGGAAGATACTTTTTGATACCGGCGCCAGTCATACATTAATTTCTAACGCTGGGGTTTTAGGGATAGATCTAACTGATGTTTCGGCAGTGGTCTTAAGCCACGGCCATTATGATCATACCGGCGGACTTAGGGATGTTCTTAAGCTTTATGGCCCGGTGGATGTTTACGCTCATCCCGATGTGTTTAGCGAACGTTACACAATAAAAAAAGATGCGGATCCGGAATATATTGGCATTGGCTGGACCAGGGAGCAACTTCAATACGAGGGCGCTATATTGAATCTGCGGACCACGCCGACAGAGCTGGAAGAAGGCGTGTTTCTGACCGGTGCAATCCCGCGGTTAACTCCGTATGAAAAAATATCAAACAAATTTCAAGTAAAATCAAACAGCGGTTGGGAACAGGATAAAATTTTAGATGACCAGGCTCTTATAGTCCGGTCTTCCCAAGGAATAGTTGTCATTTCAGGGTGTGCTCACGCCGGGCTCATCAACACCTTACAACATGTGCAGCTGATAACCGGCGAAGAAAAGATACACGCTTTTTTCGGCGGAACACATCTTAATAGAGCTACTAATGAGAGGATCAAGTGTACCGTCGAAGCCTTGGGCGAATTAGATCTAGACATAGTCGGTGCTGGGCATTGTACTGGTTTTGAAGCCAGTGTTGCCCTATATAATACACTGGGTGATAAGTTCGCCTGCATACCCGTTGGTAGCGTGTTTGAGTTAGAATAATGAATTTGGTTAGGGGGGAAGCTCGTACTATGCCACTGGCAAACCAATTAGAAAAATTAAAAAATGATAAGTATCAGCTGACTCCTCAAAGACGGGCTGTTCTCCAAGCTTTGAACAACACCATGCCGGAGCACCCTACAGCTGAAGAAATATATACTGAAGCAAAGAAGTATTATTCAAACATTGGACTGGCTACGGTCTATAGAACTTTAGAACTGTTAACCGAGCTGAAAATGATATGTCCTATCGTAGTACCTAAGGGGTCCACCAGGTATGAGATTGCCCACGAACAGCACGGTCATTTTATTTGTCTAAGCTGTGGTCGGGTTTTTGATGCCAATAAAAAAGAACTGAACAAATATATGAATGCTGTAGAGAAAGAAGCCGATTTTATGGTAACAAGTACATCTCTACAGCTTTTTGGTTACTGCCGTAATTGTAATCTTGAAGTAAGGAAGGGCCTAGTTGAAAATATTTAAGGGTGGTAAATGGAAGAATATACATTAAATTTTTTCTCTAGATATTGACTAGTGCCCATAACCTAGGGTATACTAGTAATGAGCATATGCTCATTAATTATATAAAAACAAGAAAGGAGTGACTTGTAATGCCGTTTGGTGATGGAACTGGACCACAGGGAATGGGACCTCTAACTGGACGTAGATTAGGATATTGTGCCGGTTTTCCTGCCCCAGGAGCATGTAGACCTTTTGGTTACGGCGGCCGTGGGTTTGGTTTCGGCCGTGGACGAGGGCGCGGACGCGGATTCAGGCATCGTTATTGGGCTACAGGCATGCCCGGTTGGGCGCCACAAGGCGCAGTGCCTCCTTTTTTTCCGGCCGAGCAGGTAGACGAGGGTAAGATCCTAAAACAGCAGGCCGCCTACCTAAAAGACCAGCTAGAAGATATCGAGGAACGTCTGGCCGAACTGGAGAAGCCGGCAGATGATGAAGGCAAAGATAAATAAAATTAGGTAGGAGGGCGATTATGAAGGTTGTTATTACAGCCCAGCAAGGTTCTCTTGACAGTGCTGTGGATCCACGCTTTGGACGTTGTCAATACCTGCTTTTTGTTGATACCAATACTAATACTTGGGAGGCTGTCCCCAATCCGGCTCTAAACGAGACCGGTGGTGCCGGAATTGCGGTGGCACAGTATTTGGCCAAGGAAAAGGTAGATGCTTTAGTTACCGGTAACATCGGCCCCAACGCCGCTCGGGGGCTGGCGGCCAGCGGAATTCCGGTTTATGTCGGCGCTGAAGGTACTGTGAGCGAAGCCCTAGCGGCAGTGAAAGAGGGGCGACTAGCCCAGGCATCAGGGCCTACAGTAAAGCCTCATAGCGGTATCTAAAGTTGAGGTCATTACTTCGTCAGGAAAGGCCACAGCCGTAGGAACCATATGCTAAGTTAAGCTTATTTTCCCGGGTGCTTAGCTCGGCGGCTGTGGCCGTTTTTTAGCAATAAAACATGGGAGGTAAACTATTATGAAGGTAGCAGTAGCAACAGAGAGTGGTCAGGTGGCTGCTCATTTTGGTCATTGTCCGGAGTTCACTATTTATGATGTTGAAGACAACCAAGTCAAATCAAAAACGGTTGTTACCAGTCCTCCGCACCAGCCGGGACTTTTGCCACGCTTTTTAGGTGAGAAAGGCGTTAATTGTATTATTGCCGGTGGCATGGGCCCCTCAGCACAAGAGCTTTTTGCTCAGCAAAACATTTCTGTAGTCATTGGTGCCAGCGGACCCATCGATGATGTGGTAAAAGCCTACTTATCCGGAGACCTCACTCTTGGTGACAGTGCATGTCATCACTAGTAGGAAGTGATAGTGTGAGAGTGGCAATAGCCAGCGGTAAGGGCGGAACAGGCAAGACAACTGTAGCGGTAAACTTAGCGCATGTGCTGGCTCAAGAAGAGCCGGTGCAGTTTATTGATTGTGATGTGGAAGAGCCGAACGCCCATTTTTTCCTTAAGCCGTCTT
>DURJ01000071.1 GCA_012837285.1 Bacillota bacterium | reverse complement strand
TTGCCAGCTCTTCGACTACAGCGGTGAGGGCTTCTCCAGCTGTGCCATATAGCACTACATCGGCTCTCCTATCAGCCAGCGTCGGATCACGATTGACGATAGCTAGATGAGGTGCCTGAAAAGCCAGGGTATTCGCCGGTGAAACCGTGAGGCTAGATCCCACCACCAGAACTAGCTGGCTGCGCTCCACTGCTTGTAGTGCTTGGCTAAAGGCCGGTGGCATCATGTCCCCAAAAAGCACCACATCCGGCCTTACAGTTTTTCCGCATTGTTCACAGCGAGGCACAGGTTCCTTCGGCAGCTGTTCCAATGCCTGCTGCATGGGATATGTGCGGCCGCAGCTGCGGCAGTGCACTGTGCGCAAATGCCCATGTACTTCCAGTACGTTCTGGGCTCCGGCTTTCTGATGTAAGCCATCAATATTTTGAGTAATGATAGTGTGAACATAGCCTGATTGTTCTAGCGTCGCCAGGGCTATATGCCCGGCATTTGGCTCGGCGTCCAAAGTGGGGCCGAACACCTGGTCAAAATAGCGCCAGAAGGTCTGCGGACGCGCATACAAAGCGTCTACAGACAGATACTCCATCGGGTCAATGTGGCTCCAAAGGCCTGTGCCGGGGCTGCGAAAGTCGGGAATCCCGCTCTCGGTGGATATGCCGGCACCGGTAAAAACAGCCGTTCGTCCGCGATGCCTGTTCAGAAGCTGAGCCAAAGCCCGTACTTCGGTCTGTTGCATTATGTCATCTCCTACAGGAAGTGTCCCCTCTATATAATTATTTCTCCATTAGGGAACAGTTTCCTGCCTTGCCGTTAACATCCAGAAATGGAGAACTCGGTGTTGAACTGATGAAGCGTTGCAGCCCGGCCCAAAAAGTGTCAGGCACTGAAGTGTTCACCCTTCGCTGGGGCGTCTCCTGCTGGTAGTCAAAGACGCGGAGCTTTGCTTCCGCGTCTTTTTACTGCAGCTATTTACTTGCTCCTAGAATTGTTTCGATTCCGTCCAGAAAATCCACCGGATACTTCTCTATCTCTCCTTGGTCACCCAGTTCAGCCAACTGCGGGTCTACCGGCAGGGCGCCCAAGAACTTGAGGTTTTCTGCCTGAGCCGCTGCCCTTACGTGACTGGGGCCAAACAGTTCAATCTTGTCGCCGCAATGCGGACAGTTCAGGTAGCTCATGTTTTCGGCCACACCCAAAATAGGCACGTCCAGCATCTCGGCCATGCGAATGGCTTTCTTTACCACCATAACAGCAAGTTCCTGCGGTGAGGAAACTAGAATGATGCCATCTAAGGGCAGTGATTGCAGAACAGTAAGCGGCGCATCCCCTGTTCCCGGCGGCAAGTCCACAATTAAGTAATCCAGATCGCCCCAAACCACATCGGTCCAAAACTGCTTGACTGCCCCGCCGATAAGAGGACCGCGCCAAACAACAGGATCGTCTTCGTTAGGTAAGAGCAAATTGAGCGACATGATGCTGATACCTAGCAGGCTCTTGGGTGGAATCAAACCCAGGGACGTACCTTCCGGGCGATCTTTGATACCAAATAATTTGGGAATAGACGGGCCGGTAATATCAGCGTCCAACACGCCCACACGGTGAAGCTTCTTAGCCAGAGCACTGGCTATCAGCGCTGTTACAGTGGACTTCCCCACCCCGCCTTTGCCGCTCATCACCGCCACCACATGGCGGATAGAACTATGTTCCGGAACCGGCAGCTTGTCTAGGCCGGTCTTGGTCTTTGACGGGCACGTTTGTCCCTGCTCGCAGCTACTGCATTCAGCATTTTCTTCAGCCATTTCTTCGCCTCCTGGTGCAACTTTATACCTTACATATATTATCTCTTGCCTATATCGAACGCAAGCCCATAACCCGGCATTATTTCCTCGGAAATAAAATAAGGCACGGGCCCACACTAACCGCCCTACCCCAAGTGAAGTCAGGTCTCGGCTTATTCCACTTTCCCAAGCGCCAGACAGCCCCTAAGTAGAATAGGTCGAGACCTGACTCCTGATGAATTATTCGGATTCGGCCTGCAGCATCTTTTGTCTTTTACTCTCGGCAATAATCTCCAGCGATTCGGTCATCCGCTTTGCGTACCAGAGAAAAGGCATTGTCATTACCAGCGATAGTACCAACATGCTTGACCAAGGCCACATATCCATTCGGCCATCATTGTTACGCATACTGCTGCCACCTCCTCCATTGTCAGTTGTTCCCCGTGTACAAAAAATAATGCAGACAAGAAGTGGCAGCGCGCAAGTTAGTATACTTAGTTTACACCTGCCCCCGTTGGGATCAGAAGGGAAGCTAAATCGTATCTCTTTCCGGGTAATTCTTTGTACATATCCGGATGGCAAGTGAGGATAAGCAGCTGAAAGCGGTCAGCAGCCGCGTCCGCCAAGAGGTCTAAGATCCGGCTGCGACGGGTGCCGTCACTGTTAACCAAGGCGTCGTCTAAGACCACCAGTTGGCGCTCGCCGGTGCTTAAAAACTGAGCCAAGGCCAGGCGAGCCAGCAGCAGCATTTGCTCTTGAGTTCCAATAGAAAATACCTCCAGCGGCTGTAAAGATTCTTCGTTCTCTACTCTCAGGCCAGCCAGCGACAAATCGGCCTCTAGTTGTAGGCTGCGATCACGCCTGAAGGTTACTTGTTGGAATAAGCTATTGAGTCCTTGGCGAATAGGATCGGTGATATCAGCTAACATAGCCTCGTGACGGGCATGCACTAAACGGTACAACAGTTTCACCGCTCGGGCATTAACCTCCAGCCGGTTGTACTCTCTTTGAACTAGCTCGTACTCTTCTTCCAGCCGGCTGATCTTAGAATACAGTCCTACTTCCGATTGGAGATTGATCTCGGCCCGCAGCCCGGCCATTTCTTCTCTCAATTTCGTTCCTTGTTCTTGCTTCCGGCCGATGTCCTGCTCCAACCTCAACGCCGTTCGTTCCAACGAATCTGCATCCGGCGGCAGCCGGTCTTTCAGTTGGCTTAACAGATTAAGCTGCTGCTCTTTCTCGTCTTGGGCCCCTCTGAGGCTCCGCTCCAGTTCATCTTTTTCCCCTTGATAATTAGCCAACCGCTTTTCTTGTTCCTCAGCGGCAGTCCGGAGCATCTGTTTTAGCTCGCTTATCTCTTGTTCCAGCGTCCGCTGTCGATCTTCTTTCTTCCTCCACTCTTCTCTTAGAGCCCCCAGCTCTTTTTGCCCTTTCTCCTGTCGTTCTTCCAGCGCCCTGGCCTGCCGTTCCAGCTCAGCCGCATCGACCGGAGAAATCGAGCTGAGATGGGATACGTCCAGGCCCAGCTCTTCACACAGCCTCTCTAATTGCTGTTGTTCATGAATACCCTCTTGCTCTAACTCAGCCATTGAATCGTGTTCACCTAGAATGTTGGCTTGCTCGGCCTGCAACTGCTCGATTTGCCGCCGACTGCTTTGTGCCCAGTCATATCTTTCCCGTAATTCGGCTGCATTGCCAACTGTGAATGTGGTTAGTATAGCGGCCAGTTTTTTCTTATCTGCCTTCAACCGAGTTAAGATTCCTTTCAACTCCGAAGCTCCGGATGCAATGCTGAAAGTGCCCACAGTGGCAATTTCCAACTGTACTTCAGCCCCGGTAACATCCACCGCCAGGGGGCGCCCCGGCCCTACACTGTGTTCCGCTTGGCCTTCAGCGGTTTTTACCGTGACCTCAAAATCCCCAGTCGGGCGAAAATCTATCCGCAACCCCTGAGCCTTAGCCTGCCCCTGGCTGATTTCAATTTGTCTTTGCAACTGTTCCGCGTCCGCGAGCTGTTTCGCTGTCGGTACTGGCTTTAGGCTCAGCTTTGTTTTGAACCCGGCCAGCTCTTGTTCTATTTTCCGAGCGGCAGTACAGTCGTGCTTAATCTTATCGATTTTCTGCAGCAGAGTCAGACTCTGCCTTATTTTATAAACCCGGCTAAGCTGGCGATTGGCTGCCTTCAGACCTGCGGTCAGCTGAGTGATCTCTCTTTCTTTGATAGCTACTTGTTCTTGCAGTTTCTGCACCAGTGGCCGAACAGAGACTAATTCTTTTTCTTTATCCTGTACTGCCCGGGCCGCATCGTTACTTTTCCGGCCCCAGGTCTCTACGTGATCAAAATCCTGCTTGAGCAACCGCCATCGCTGCACGGCCGCCTTTACTTGTGCGTCAACAGTCTCAATCCGGCCTTTAAGCTTCTTGACTTCGTCTACCCGAGCCAACAGCTTCTTATGTTCTTCGGTTAGTTGCCGGACAGTTTCTTCTGCAGCCTGGGCTTGTTTTTCTCTCCGCTCAAGTTCGGTTGCTTGGCCGGAAATCTTAGCCAGTTGCCGGCGTGCTTCCTCTAATTTCTTATCTAGTTCATGCTGCCGAGCCTCAGTCTGCCGGATCTCCGATCCCGTCTGGTATACTGCTGTTTTCGGTGTATAGATCTTTGCATAACGATCATCCACAAGTTGCAGCAGCCTATCGTCTTGGGAAGTAAATATGGTGGCCCCAGCCGCCTGCTGGAAATGATCTTCTACCTGGCGGGAAACACTAGGAGAAGTGAAGCGTTCCTTGTCTTGAGGCATCCACAAAAGGTGAGCCAGTCCCCAGTCAGCACCTTTAGCTAGGCCCCGGCCCGGGAAACGAGCTAACATAAACTCGCGCACTCGGTCGTCGGCCCTCTTGCCATCAGCCAAGCGCAAATAACCTTTCCCTGCCTGTTCCGATAAGACGCACTTGGCCTGGTCCAAGAAGCCCTTTTCTAGTCGGTAGCGTTTGCCTGCTGCCGTAAACTCCACCTCTATCACTGGGCTTAGATCTGTTCCCCAAGGGCGATAGGCTAGAATCCCTTCACCGCCTACATCGTGGCGGTTGCAAAAGGCCAAAATAAGACCCCAAACAAGGGTGGATTTGCCTAATTCATTGGGCCCGGAAATGATATTAATACGGTGGTCAAATTCTGTCAGGGTAACCGGGTTACGAAAACAACGCAGGCCGGATACAGTCAACGAATGGAGCTGCATGACTACACCTCCTCCATCAAGGCCGCCAATGTTCGAACTGCTTCCCGGGCATCCTCCGGTTGAAAGCCTTCTTCAATGATAGTCGCTAGTAATTCTTGGCTTGGTCCGGCCCCGGCAACCAGATCTTCCGGTAGATCCGACAACGGCTCGCCCAGGATAGCAGCTGTCACTTTCAAATCGGCCAGTAGGGCCTGAAGAAAAGGCTGGCTTCGGGCCATATTGAGCAATTTGGCGGTGAGGGGCTGAGTCAAAAGACGGCTGGTGTCAAGCTCCAAGTGGAAAAGACGTGCTCGTAGCCAACCGGTGAGTTCATTCAGTTTTGTACTGTCGGCTAATGACAAGTGGCCCGCTAAAGCTAAGCGCACCAGTGCTGTCTCCGGCTTATCCAGCTCGCCGATACGGTGTTTGAGCCGCCCTGCAATCCCTTCGATACCGGCACCGAGATCGTATTCCCACCGTTGCCAGCTTAAAGTATTGACTTTGATTGGTTCAACCTGTGGAATTTGGCCCAGCTGGTCAATGGTAACCAGCAGGACACTGCCGCTTCCCGGCTCGTCAAACCCGGTGGGTTCCGGTGTTCCGGAATAAAAAGTGCGTTTGCCTAGAGAGAATAAAGAGTGCCAATGTCCTAACGCCAAGTAATCCAGCCCCTGCCTCTCGGCCGCAGCCAGAGCGATAGGGAAGTCATCCGGTTGGTAGCGCCCTTCGATCATGAGCGAACCGTGGGCCACTCCGATTTTCACCGCCGGAGAGGAAACAAGCGGCCACCTCAAAGTGGGGTCGGAATCAGATTTCTTCTGGCAACAAGGAGCCGGCAGCAGAATCACCCCCGGCAACGGCTCTAGGGGTTCAAAGGTTCTCAGTATGTGAACATTGGCCGGAAGATTGTTAACTAGCACCGAGCGCAAATAAACCGAATCGGCCGTTAAGGGGTCGTGGTTGCCCGGCAGAATGTAGATGGGCAGCGGACACTGCTCCAGGATACTAAGCAGCTTATGTACTAGCTGACTATCAACCTGGTTGTCTTCAAAAGTATCGCCGGCAACAATAATAAAGTCCGCCTGCTGTTCTGCTGCCACCTGGAGCAAACGCCGCACTGTCTGCAAACGAGCCGCTCGCACTTTGTCTCCCACTTCTGCCACATGGCGAGCCTTCATGCCGAGCTGCCAGTCGGCGGTATGCAAAAAACGAATCAAGGCTTTTCACTCCTTTCCAGACAGAACCGGAACTTAAGTAACGCTCAAAAACGGACAGAGTTGGTTCTGACAATAGTATTCGGGACCAGGAAAGACAATCCTTTTCTTCCTTAGCCAAAGCTCATCTAAACCCCGAAGACACATTAGGCATATACTGGAGCAGCACCTCTATACTGGCCTGGCAACGCTGTTTGGCGCAGTGGTACAGCTAGTGGGCAGGGACGGAGCCCTGCCCCCACCCATCGGCCGGACCCCAGTCTCTAGCCCGCGTTCAAAAGAGCGAGGGGAGCCAGGGAAAACCGCCGCTGTATGTGCCCCGTCTTGTAGGGTGGGCAAGTCAAGCCTCGAAGGGGCGAGTTCAGAGGCGGCATAAGTAAGCCGGTCTCGGTCGTTCTGGTGGGCGCATGCTTCGGATACAAGTCTGCCGGAGCTTGAGGATGGGCCGGTAATCATAACAGCAGCACAGAGCATACGGGCTAGGACAGCCCAGCTCCTGCCCAAAAGATCTAACCTATCTAAGGAGGATTGCTATATGAGTCAACTTGTGCCCATACCTTTACCTTACGTGAGTCTACCGGGCTTATCAGCCTTTCAATTGGCGGAACATTACAAGCTATACACCGGCTATGTTAATAAGACCAACGAAATTTGGTCCCTGCTGCCGGAAGCAAATCGCCGTGAAGCCAACGCCACCTATAGCCCATACCGAGAACTGAAACTGGAAGAGACCTTCGCCTTCAACGGTGTTAAGCTGCACGAGCTCTATTTTACCAACTTGGGCGGACTGGGTGGGCCGCCTTTCGGACCAATAGCTGATGTTATCAATCATGGCTTTGGCAGTATAGAACAATGGGCCGAAGATTTCCGAGCCCTGGCCCTTTCCGCCCGTGGTTGGGGAGCGTTGGTTTACGACCATCGTACCAACCGGCTTCACAACTTCCTATACGATGCCCACAACATGGGCGGCAGTGCCGAAACTCATATTCTGCTCATTATCGATGTCTATGAACACGCCTATTTTATTGATTATGCCACTAATAGAAGGGCCTATATTGACGCTTTCTTCAGTAATATCAACTGGGATGAGGTCAACAGGCGCTGGAACCTGTGGTGTCAAGGCCCATAGATAGGACAACAGGACATGAAAAGCCCCTGCTGAGGGGCTTTTCAGTCGTTTGGCCCAGACTAGACCTGGGACCGCACAGCCAGTAGGCGTTCCGCCGTCCGGTCCAATTGTTCCCGTTGGCAAGGGCTGAACTTTTTCAACCAGCGTTCAGGGATCGTTTCGAAGCTGTAGTGTACACCGGCTAAGCCTCCGGTGACAGCACCCACGGTATCGGCATCGCCGCCCAGATTAACCGCCGCTATCACTGCTTCTTCTAGATTGTCGGCAGACTGCAAAGCCCAGAGAACACAAGCCAGTGTGTCCACCGAATAACCGGTGGGATCCGGAGCAGCCATTCTCTGCTCCAGTTCTGCCCTCATGGTGAGCAAAGCTTCTTTATCGGGACATTTCCGGGCCAAGTACGAATAGGCGCTAGCCAGACTGTCGGTAAAGCTTTTTTCGCTTAATAAATAGTATACCAATAAGCAGTAGAGTTGGCACGTAAACACGGCTCGTTCATCCCAATGAGTCATCTGAGCAATGGATTGTGCTTTGTCCATCAGTTCCATTTGCTCACAATAAGCCAGCCCTACCGGCAAAGTTCGCATGAGAGCGCCGTTACCGGCGGTGTGGGATGTCTCGCAATGCAACTGATAGGCGCCTTCGTGCCAACTATGCCCCCTACTGACTTTGTG
>DURJ01000070.1 GCA_012837285.1 Bacillota bacterium | reverse complement strand
GCGGTCCGGTACAGACCGGCATTACTGCATCGCTTGATACACTTCATCCGGCAGCAGGATGCGGCTGTCTTTCATTACTCTCATACTGTCACCGGAGACCTCGTCGATGATTACAATTCGGTCATCTACTTCCCCGAATTCATATTTTATGTCCAGCAGCTCCAGCCCTCGTTTGGCCAAGTCGGCCTTAACCATGGCGGTGGCCTGCTGGGCTGTTTTTTTGATGGCGGCGATGGCATCGGCAGGCAAAATACCCAATGCTGCCAGTGCATCTTCAGTAATGAGAGGGTCGCCGCGCTCATCGTCCTTGAGCGTGAACTCCACCAGCGACGGCAGGGGAGTGCCTGTCTGTACCCACTTGCCGTACCGGCGGACAAAGCTGCCGTAGGCTTTTTCTCGGCAGATTACTTCCAAATCAAAGGAGCGGGCTCTTTTTACCACCATGGTATTCGGCTCCGGCCCGGCCGCGATAAAATGAGTGGGCAGGCCCGCTGCTTGCAGCAGCCGGAAAAAATGCATCGTCAGGCCCAGGGAAGCCTTTCCTTTGCCGGCCACTTCACCGACAACTTCGTTGGCACCGGGGTCAATTTGGCCCTCCGCTCCGGTAACGGTATCTTTAAACACCAGGAGCAGATTACCGTCTGGCCGCAAGAAAACATCCTTCGTTTTGCCGCTGTATATTTGTTGCACCGGTTGTCCTCCTTTATATCAACCTGGCTAGATTATATCTTAGGGAAATACTGCTGACAACAAAAGTATGGGAGAACAACAGGGTAGATTATACATTGCCTTGTTCCTTAATTTGCAACGTGCGCACGAACAGTGGAACCAAGGCGGGGTCGAATTGTTGTCCTGCCAGGAAAATGAGCTGATGCTGGGCTTCGTGTTTGCTCAGGGCCCGGCGGTAAGGACGGTCGCTGGTCATGGCGTGGTAGGCGTCGGCGATAGCCAGAATCCGGGCCTCCAAGGGAATAGTCTCGCCTTGCAGCCGGCTGGGATAACCGGTGCCGTCATAGGCTTCATGGTGGTGCCGAATAATCGGGGCCAAACCGCGCAGGTAGGGCATCTGGCTGATAATGGCATCGGCAATGTTAACATGGTTTTCAATGGCCTCCCGTTCAACCGGAATCAATGGCCCCGGTTTATTTAAAATATACTCCGGAACACCGATCTTGCCGATATCGTGCAGCATAGCGGCATGATGGATGATCTTCTTTTGTTCCTCCGACAGTCCCAAGGCCTCTGCCAAGGTTAAAGCATAACGAGTGACCATCTCCGAGTGTTCGTAGGTATAGTTGTCGCGGGCGTTGATGGCTGCGGCCAGGGTATAAATAGTGGCCAGATAGGCATCCTCTACTTGTTTCATCAGAAAGTCACGCTCTGCTTCCACGGTGGCCTCCACTTCGTTCTGATCGGCTGCCACCTGGCCGGACAGCACGCCGGAAACCCGGTTTCTTCCGGCCCGTTTAGACTGGTACAAGGCTTGGTCGGCATGGGCCAACAGCCGTTGCTTACTAGTGCCGTGGTCAGGATAAACAGCCACCCCTAGACTCATGGTGAGTAGCTGTCCATGTTCGCCGACTCCGGGAAAGTAGTGCCGCATAGTATCCTTGATTCTTTGGGCTATGTTCCAAACCTGGTTCTGATTCGTTGCCGGCAAAATAACGGCGAACTCATCACCCCCATAGCGGGCCGCCACGTCAGTGGCGCGAATAGAGTCGGTAATAGCCTGGGCCACCTTAACCAAGGCTTCATCCCCGAACAAATGGCCGTAAATATCGTTATAGGCCTTAAACAGATCCAGGTCCATCAGGATAATGGCAAAGTTTTTGTTTGCCTGTTCGTGCACGGTAATTTCTTTGTCTAAACAGTCATGAAAAAAACGATAATTATAGAGCTTGGTCAGCTCATCGCGGACAGCTTGGGTCCGAGCGTGCGCATAAGTCTGAGCGTTCTGAATCGCTACTGCCGCTTCGTTAGCCAAGGTTAAGATCAGCTCACGGTCATCATCGGTCAAAGGATCCCCAGAGGATTTATTCGGCAACATCAGCAGGCCGATCAATTCCTCGCGCATTTTGATCCCCACCAATATTTCAGCGCTTAATAACTGGAGGTCCTGCTTCTCCTTCTGCCACAGTCCCCGAAACTCGGGCCGGGTATCCATTTCTTGGCGCAGAATAAGCGGTTCTTCTTGTTGGGCCAGCCAGCGGATGATAGGGCTGGTCTTGTCGATACGAGCCGCAGTGGCTGCCGAACTGTCCAAGCCAAAACTGGAATGAGGATAATAATTACCGTTGACATCCAGTAACAGCAGAACGCCGGAGCTGGTTTGCAGGGCTTTTCCCACCAACTGCAGCGTGGACTGGGCCAGCTCGTCCAGGTCCAAAATGGAGGTCATGAGTTGGCTAAAGTCTCGCAGGGTTTGCTTATAATCGTATTGAGATCCCAAGAAGACCTTGTCTGTCCATACCCGGAGAGTTTCCTTGGCCGGATCAAAATAAAAGGCGATCAGTGCGGCCATGGGGATAGCCAGTACCAGGGTAATATGACGGGCCTTGATCCCCATGGCCCGATCCACCGATAAGACCAACAACACATAACTGCTGCTGATCATGACGGTCAAAATAGAATAGACCACTGCTCGTCTAATAGTAATGGTAATATTGAGCAAGCGGTAGCGAAAAATGGCAAAGGCCAACAGGAAGGCGTTGATCAGGTTAGCGGCGATATCCACCGGGTATTGACCGATCAGTGGAAAGAAATTGAGCAGGCTGCCGATTAGAACCAGGATGGAGCCGATAGAAGGGTATATCAGGTGATTGGTCCAAAAGGAAGTAGGATCCTTGATTCCGGACCGTAGCAACAAAGTTACCGAGGACAACTGGTACACTGCGGCCACGGCAGCAAAGGCCGCCGCTCCGGGGCCTAATTGGTAGACAAAATTCGATTCAGTCAGGTAAGCGTCGGTGACTATCAATCCGAACAGATTGGTGAGGGCGAAAATTAGATAAAAAACGTACCCCAACTGTTCAGTCCAGGCCAGCCTTTGATAGCTTAATATTTCCCGACTGAAATGATAAAAGACAAAAGGTACCCCGATCATTCCCCAGACCATGATCTGGTTCCAAATCTTCGGCCCCGGGTAGAGACCGGTTCGCATCATGAACGAGCTGAGGCTCCAAAGCATCATCACCACCAAGTAAACGGCAAAAACCTTAGTTACCCGCGTGCGCGGGCTCCTAAAGGTGACCAGAAGCAGAGCACAGTAGGAAAAAAAGGCGATCAATGGCACAATCATGGAGATTGTCATCTTGGACTCAGCTCCTAACAACTACACTTAGCGACCACACTGATACAGAGTCTCGGCAAGTGGCTGTCCCGGCAGCAACTGGTCCAGAAGCTGTGGCGGCGGATTGAGTCGGGCCCCCATGATCTCCCGGGTCAGCCTTTGACAAGCTCCAGCCGGCAGCGGCACCAGTTTCAGGGGCTGATACCCCATGAAGTTTTCCAGATCCCGGTAATCGGCATCTATTTTCCTCAAAGCATGGTGAATGCAGTTCTCCTGTTCCTCCACACTTTCGCCGCCAGCCAGCTCCAACAACAGTTCCAGCGCCGGCCGACCGTCGTTACCGGCCGCTTTACGGGCCAGCCAATTGACGGGCCTGATATCGGCCAGGTGTAAAGCTTCCCAGATGGTTCGCTCGGTGATTCTGGTGAAGCTGGCTAAGTCGATGAAGTCTTCCACCCGGTCGTCGTAGACAATCTGGGGTAACTCTATCCCCAGGTGGGCATTTCGCCGACTGACGACCCTGATCAGGTCACCTACGCGGTAGCGTACAAAGGTACCCCCGCGGAGACTTGTTACCACCAATTCATACTGTCGTTCCGGCTCCAATTCGGGCAGAAGCAGAGTGCCCGGTTGATAGGAAGGATCAAGGTTGCACTTGCGGTGTTCTTCTTCCGGAATGAATTCCCAAAAGTTAGCGTCTGGGAACAACACCATGCCCTCGTAATCCCAGGTTTGCGTAGCCGCAATGCCCACTTCAGTTCCACCGTAGATCTCCAACGGTTTTCTTCCCCAGTAGTACTCAATCCGCTCTTTGTAAAAGACGGTGTCGGTACCGGCACAGATGATACCCCTTAAATGCCACACATCCCGGGGCAACAGGGGGCGTTTGTGCCACCAGCTTTTGGCGTACCCAGATGCCAGCCGCGCCAGTCCCGGGACTCCAATGGAGCCTAGATTGAGCTTGCTGCTCCCGCCTTGGGCGAAGCGTTCGCCGATTCGGGCCAGAATACTGGACAGGCCGAAGAAAAGATCGATGCCTTTGGCCATACCCAAGCGGAAGCCTTCATCATTTTGTTCCTCAAAACCCATTTTTTCGGCTTGATCAATGGGGGGCAGATATTCAAACGGGAATTCATCTTTCAAGCCATAGGGCACCATGCCGGTAAGATAGGGCGGGGGAGCCATGGCATACAAGAACTTGAACCCTTCCTTTAAAGTGAAGTCACCTTTTTTAGTACAGACCGAAAAGATAATGGCGGCCAAGAAGTTCTTGGCGTTAGTTTCCACCCAGGCGTGCGGATAAGGAGCCCACTTACGATCGTAGACGCCGGTTTTTCCCGATGTGCACACCCATAAGTAAGGCTGGGCCGGGAACACGTCTTCTCGTTTCTCCTCTAAATAGGGCAGGTAATCCTCGTAGGTTGTAAGCGGAACGTGTTTACGAAACTCGTTTACCGACTGGGGGAGGCAATCGCCCAACAGTTTTCTCCCTAAGCTACAGTTGGCCAGGAGCTGCCATTGTTCAGCCAGCAGCCGTTCTTGCACTTGCATGAAATCGGCCAAGGAAAGATCGATAAAACCACAATACTTAGACCAGGCAGCATCCTTGTGGCCATTACGCAAAAGACTTTCCAGATTTGTCAATTCAATGACCGCCTTTCCGCTACTGAAGTCTCCAGGTATTCAAAAGATACCTAATACTTGACCTACTAGGGATCAACATCGGCGTGGTCATTTTATAGTCGTTATAGTCAGGGAAGAGACGCGGAAACAACCATTGATCCTGCCAGAGGACATAGACCAAATTGGCTCCTATCCATATCAATCCGCCCCGGGCCAGCATGGTTGACCGCGAAACGAGAACTAAGCCGCCGATAGTCAGGGCATGGCCAATCAGGCCCGGATGCCGACAACAAGCATAAGGGCCGGAGGTGATAAGAACCGGTCCGTCTCGGACCACGTAGGTGTTGGCAATAGGGGCGAACAAAAACAGAGAATAGATCAGCCAGCTAAAACCAGGTAAAAAGAGGAGCCAACCTAATCCCGCGCTTCCTACCGGCAAGGTGCACCTTTCCCTGGCCAAGGTTGCGGCCAAGATAGCACCCCCATGCAACCCATAGCCTAATAGGGCTAGAACACCGCGGCCTCTCCAGTGTCGAAGCGTGACTAGGTCATAAAGGAGCAATACCGCTATACCTGCAAGACCGACACATGTAGTTATCATAATCTAATATTTCTACAATAAGGTAGTTTTTCCCTGCCAAAAAACCAATTTCCACCACTTATTTGTAAAAAGTTCCTCTTTCTTTCCGCCGATGCTAAATAGTGTCTCAGCCTGGGCCGAGCTGTATTTTGATCTGGCCTTTTTGTGGTCCTCTGGTATAATATGCTTGACCATGGCGGTTCCAATAGCCGTTTACTACCTGTTTGGAGGTGCATTGACTTGAACCTTTGGTTCACTGAAACCGAAAACTCGAATCTTGCCGTGAAGTATCACATTAAGAAAGTCTTGGCTCATAAAAAGACCAAGTATCAAGAACTGCTAGTAGTGGAGACCGAGCGTTTCGGTCGGACGCTGATTTTAGACGGTGCGATTCAAACTACCGTGGGCGATGAGTATGTTTATCACGAAATGATTGCCCATGTACCGTTGTTTACTCATCCGCAGCCAAAAAAGGTGCTGATAATCGGGGGCGGTGACGGGGGTACGGTGCGTGAGACGGTAAAGCATCAGAGCGTAAAAGAAGTTCATTTGGTGGAAATAGACCCGGAAGTGGTGGCCGCAGCCAAAGAATATTTGCCGGAGATCAGCTGTGGTCTCAGCGATCCGCGGGTTACCATCCATCACACCGACGGCATCAAATTCATTGCCGACTGTAAAGATGAATACGATGTGATTATCATCGACTCATCCGACCCTATCGGGCCGGCACTGGGCCTGTTTCGGGCCGAGTTTTATGCCAATGCCGCCCGGGCCCTTAAGGACAACGGTGTGTTTGTAGCCCAAACCGAATCACCGTGGCTCAACTTTGAGATTATGCTGCCGGAGATTTACCACGGCATTAAAGCAGCCTTTCCCATCACCCGTATGTACCTGTGCAACATACCCACTTATCCCTGTGGTATGTGGAGCTTTACCTTAGGTTCCAAGCAGTATGATCCGCTCAAGGTGGATCCGGCCACCATCAGCGATTTGGGCTATCGCTACTATACCCCGCAGGTGCACCATGCCTCCTTCGCCCTGCCGCAGTTTGTCCAAGATCTTCTCCACCAAGCGGACAGACCGTGAGGGACCTCTATGCGAACCGAAATACAGCCGAGCACCTTTCTGGCCGCCGCTTCCAAGCCGAAACAAGATTGCTTTTGTTTGCTCGGTGTACCTTTGGATGTGACGGTGAGTTTTCGTCCCGGCACCCGTCGCGGCCCGGAAGCGATCCGGCTGGCCTCCTGGGTGCTGGAGGAATTTAGCCTGTACCAAGAACGGGATCTAAAAGAAGTGTATTTTTCCGATCTCGGTGACCTGGCTTTGCCGGCCGGAGGGGTCAAACGCTCTCTTAGCGCCATCCAGGCCGCCGTCAGAGACCTGGCCCAAAACAGCCAGGTACCGTTTATCCTCGGTGGCGAACACCTGCTCACGTTGCCGGCGGTCCAGGGCTTGACCGCAGTCCACGGTTCCGATCTTACCGTGCTGCAATTTGATGCCCATGCCGATCTGCGGGCCGAATATGAGGGCGAAGTACTGTCCCATGCCACGGTTATGCGTCAGCTGGCAGAAGTGGTGCCACCGGGCAATATCTACCAATTTGGGATTCGCTCCGCCACCGCCGCCGAAGTGTCTTATGCTCGCAGCCACACCCACTTCTTCCCCTTCCAAGTGTTGGAGCCGGTGGCTGCGGTGCGCTCGTCCTTGGGGGACCGGCCGGTGTATGTAAGTATTGATATCGATGTTTTTGACCCGGCTTTCGCCCCTGGCGTGGGCACCCCGGAACCAGGGGGCCAGACAGTGACAGCTATGCTGGCGGCCCTGAAGCTGCTGCAGGGTCTGAACATCGTCGGGGCTGATATCGTGGAAGTATGTCCGCCTTTCGACCCCAGCGAACGGACTGCTGCTTTAGCCGCGCTGTTGGTTCGGGAGCTTCTGCTGCTGTGGAGCTGATTGGTGGTAGCCCCTGGTGTTACCCTCACAGGTGACACTGGCGGAAGCATGAAAATGGGGTGTATAGTGGTGGACCCGGTGCTTGCTGGTTCGGCAACATGTCGGAGCTTTGGGGTAGCCCCTGCCTTTTTTGGTTATCTCTAGCAGGAAAAACCGCCCAAGCGGCGAATATATACTCCATAACCTGGCAGCTCTGCAAGGTCTTTTTGCTGCCACCGGAGGTGAGGCCAACGAAAGCGGAAAACCAACCGGCGCCGGTTCTTAATCGGGCCCTGGCACTGACCAAACGCTTCATCTCTAGGCAGCGTTATTCCCTGGCCGGAGCAGCAATTATACTGGTGGTAGTGCTGTTCCTGTTCTCCAACCGATCTGCCTGGGAAGTAAGCGTAGACAATGAGACCGTCGGTTACACTCTGGATCGGGACCGGGCGATGCAATTAGCCCACAGCATTCTCGAAGCTGACGGCAGTCTGGAGGAAAGCAATGCAGTCCTGGACTTTAACCGGGTAAAACGGGCCCAAGTCGAGCTGTCTACATACGAAGAGCTACAGACCAGACTAACTTGTGCCCTGCTCAAGCTGCGGGAAGGTTGGGCCATCGAAGTTAACGGACAAGCTGTGGTTACTCTGGCCAGCAAAGAAGAGGCCGAGGCGGTGGTGACAGAAGTTTTAAATTACTTTCCACCGGAAGTCGGGTCTGAACTAAAAGAAGTCTATACTACGGAAACAGTGGAGTCACTGCCCTGTATCGCCAGAACGACTGTTTTTATCCCGGTGGATGAAGCAGTGGCCTATCTGGTGCGAGGTACCAAGGAAACACGGGAATATGAGATTAGAGCCGGTGACAGTCTGTGGTCTATCGCCCGGGTACACGATATGTATGTGGCCGACATTGAGGCCGCTAACCCTGGCATTTCCGAAAACCTGCAGATAGGCCAGAAGATAAGCTTGGTTGTACCGAAACCATATGTCCATGTAGTCAGCCGGGAAGAAAAGACAGTGGTGGAGGCTATTCCCTTTAAGATTGACACCCTCAAAGACAACAGTCTCTATACTTACGAACGCAAAGTTCGCACCGCTGGCAAGTATGGCAGCAAGAAAGTTACCTATGATATTATCAGAGAAAACGGACAGATCACCGAACAAACGGTGATCGTCGAGCAGATTGAGCAGGAACCTACTACTCAAGTGGTGGCCGTTGGGACCAAACAGCCGGTGATAGTGGCAACAGGACGCTATGCCTGGCCGGTTAGCCGCGGCGGGCAGATCACATCTCGGTTCGGTCAGCGCGGCGGCAGCTTCCATGCCGGAGTCGATATCGGCGCCCCCCAGGGTACACCGGTGGTGGCCTCGGACAACGGGGTGGTAACTTATGCCGGCTGGAACGGCGGCTATGGTAAATGTGTGATCATCAGCCATGGCGGCAGTTCCACCTTGTATGGTCACCTGTCACAGATCATGGTGAAGCACGGTCAGACAGTGCAGAAGGGACAGACCGTCGGCTTGGTGGGATCCACCGGCATAAGCAGCGGACCGCACCTGCACTTCGAAGTGCGCGAAGGCGGATCGCAGAAGAACCCGCTGCTGTATTTTAAACACCAATGATCAACCGGATTAAACAGGGGTCAGGCTCGCCTGACCCCGTCCTTGATTTATGGAGGGAAACCGAATGGAGGGTTGGCCGGAATTCAAGGCGGCCGTATTAAAACGTACCGGCATCGATCTCAACGCCTATAAAGAACGTCAAATGTTAAGGCGCATCAGTACCCTAATGTCCTTGCGCGGGGCCGAGGACTTCAGGGCTTATTTGGGCCTGCTGCAGCGCGATCCTGATTGTCTGCGGGAGTTCATAGAGCGCCTGACCATTAATGTGTCGGAGTTTTTCCGTAATCCCGAGCGCTTTCAGGAACTGCAAGAACGCTATCTGCCCCAGCTGTTAACCGGCCGTCTGCAGCTGAAAACCTGGAGCGCCGGCTGCGCTGCCGGCGAGGAGGCGTATTCCCTGGCAATACTGCTGGCCGAAAACGTCCCCGGCCAAATCATGCCCGTCTTAGCTACGGACCTGGACCGAGAAGCCCTGGCCGAGGCCGCTGCCGGACGTTACCCGGCTGGCCGTTTGAAGAACGTACCGGCTAATCTGAAAGAACGGTACTTTATCTCAGAAGGGGACCATTATACTGTGCGGCCGGCGCTAAAATCCAGAGTGCGTTTTCAGCGCCACGACTTACTGCGCGATCCCTATGACAGCGGGTTCGACCTTATTTTGTGTCGCAATGTGGTTATTTACTTTACCGAAGAGGCCAAAGAGAAACTGTACAGCCGTTTTGCTTCTGCTCTGCGCCCCGGCGGCATCCTCTTTACCGGAGCCACCGAGCAGATTTTCCAGCCCCAAAGCTATGGCCTGAAACCGATCATGCCCTTCTTCTATCAGCGCCCGGGAGACTAGGGGCACCAACCTTAGGGGCTGTCCCCACGGCTGGCGCGGTATAGGATTCAGGAGTAACGTGCGCTCTTTTGCTAACTCCATCATACAAGGGAACGGCCTTCGGCCGCAAGCTGACCCCTGTGTCGTTCCGTAACAGGACAGATGGCAACCCACGTAGGGACTAAGGCGCCGCCTCATCCAGCAGCTGGCCCACCGTCACAAACTTAAACCCCTTTTCCTTGGCCCCGGCCAAAATCTGCGGCAGGGCCTTTGCTGTTTGCTCAGTAGGGTGCATCAAAATAATGCTTCCCGGGGCCAGATTATCCAACACCCGCTTGGTTATCACCTCTACCCCCGGTTGTTGCCAGTCAATGGTGTCAACAGTCCACATGATCGTCCGGTAGCCGAGCTCACCGGCGGTGAGGACCACTTCCTTATCCCATTCACCGTAAGGTGGTGCAAATAAGCCGCTTTGTTGTCCGGTAAGCTCTTGCAGCAACTTCTCTGTTTTCTTGATTTCCGCAGCCAAATCTTCAGCGGCAATCTGGGTTGGGTAGGGATGGGACCAACTGTGGTTTCCCAATTCATGGCCGCCAGCAGCAATGTCCTGGGTAAGCTCCGGAAACTGCTCCACCCAATCGCCCACCACAAAGAAGGTAGCTGTAGCTTCCTCTTGGGCCAGCACTGTCAGGAAATTAGGCAGATGTTCTTCGCCCCAAGCAACATTCACCGCCAGACTGGCCACTGGTTGGTCGGTTTTGACCTGAAATACCGGGTTACCGCTGCTGCCGGTAGTGGGCATTAACTTCCTTACTCCTTCAATTGATAAAAATAACAATAGACCTAGCACCAGCACAAAAGCCACTGCTAGCGCTTGTCGACAGAGCCGCTTCGACGGCAACGGAAAAAACAAAATCCGCATACTTACACCCCCGTGAACTATCCTTCCATCTCTACATTTATGAATGCGGGCTTGTGTTTAGACTAAACCGTTTCCAACCATGGGGCCGGGACGGTGGCTGGGAACGACCCCTGTGTCGTTCCGTGATATCTTCGTTACTTTCCGATTTAGTTCTGAACTGTAACGGGTAAAATGTAATGTACCTGTAAACAGAGGGTAATTGCCTTGTAAATGCCCTATGTTATCATGTAAATGAACCCAAGCGAAAACCTTTGAACCCCCTCTCAGATAGCGCGGACAATCCGCGCTCTTTTATTTTTGCTAAAATGGTAACACCTTCCCTTGAAGCGGCCACCGGCGGCCGTTATACTTTTATTAAGCCTGACTATTTTACGGGGGTGACAAATTGCCGGACAAAATCTTAGTGGTGGACGATGAACCCACCATTGTTGAGTTTGTACGCATAAATCTAGAAAAAGCAGGTTTTAGAGTTCTGACCGCCGGTGACGGGGAGACGGCGTTGAGACTGGCTGCTTCTGAGCAACCGGATTTGGTAGTTCTTGATGTGATGCTGCCGGGCAAAGACGGTTTCGAAGTTTGCCGGGAGCTGAGGCGTACCACGGCGGTGCCTATTATTATGCTTACAGCTCGAGATGACGATGTGGACAAGATCTTGGGGCTCGAGCTGGGAGCGGACGATTACCTGACCAAACCTTTTAATCCCCGGGAACTGGTGGCTCGTATCAAGGCAATTTTGCGCCGGATGGATCGAATCAACCGACTGGACACGGAGGTTATCACCCGCGGACGCATCCAGCTGGATCTGGACCGGCATCAGGTTACAGCGGGAGGCCAGGCGGTGGATCTAACCCCGAAAGAATTTGAACTGTTGGAACTGCTGATAAAAAACCCCGGCCGCGTGTTTTCACGCGAAATATTGCTGGAGCGCCTGTGGGGGTACGATTTCTTCGGCGACTCTAAGACCATCGACGTCCATATCCGGCGGCTGCGGGAAAAGGTGGAAGAAGACCCCAGTTCCCCCACCCATATTCTCACTGTCTGGGGCGTCGGTTACAAATTTCGGGAGTTCTGACCATGTTAAGCTCAATTCGCAGCCGGTTGACCGTCAGCTATGTGATCCTGGTGGTCTTAACCGTTAGTTTACTGGGTACGTTTATCGTCCAATCTTTAGATAGCTACCAGATAGGCGAAGCCCAGGCCCAGCTTAAAGCCCATGCCCGGGTATTTTCCCATTATGCCGAACTTTCGTTTTTGGGCAATGCCTTAGCCCAGCGTTTTGGCCAAGATGTGGCTGCCAGAGTCCAGATTCTTGATGTAAAGGGTGTGGTGGTGGGTGATTCCCGTCCACCGGACGAGCGTTCTTTAGGCGAGATCATCGGCGGTGAGCTGGTGGAACAGGCCCTTAAAGGGGAAGTGGTCAGTGAGGTGAGCCGGGAGGACGGCAGCCGGGCTTTGCATGTGGCCGCCCCGCTTACAGCCCAAAATCAAGTGGTAGGCTTGGTTTATCTAACGTCTTCCCTAGCGGATTTAGATGCGGCCCTGCGCGTTACCAAGAATTTCATCTTACTGGGAGCGGCCCTGGCCCTGGTGTTAGCGCTAGTACTGGGAGCCTTGCTCGCCAGCGGTATTACCAGGCCGTTGGCCGAAGTTACCGCTGTTTCCCGCCAGCTGGCCCGAGGCGACTTTTCGCCTCGGCTGGTGCCTCGTCCCCCCATGGAAGTCAAGGAACTTTCAGTAGCTTTTAACTATCTTACGGAGCGGTTGGCAGCCACCATGAAGACCATTGAAGAAGAGCAGCGCAAACTGTACACAGTGCTGTCCAGTATGGAAGACCTGTTGTTGGCTGTGGATCAAACCGGAACGGTGGTGTTGGTAAACCCGGCTTTTGCCACTGTGGTGGGGAAAGCGGAAGCAGACCTAATGGGCCAACCGCTACCCCCGGTCTTAAAGAGTACTGAACTGGCTCGGGTGCTGAGAGTAGTATGTAAAGAATCCCTGGTGCGCCGAGTAGAGGTGACCTTACCAGGCCAGAGCGCCATCTACCGGGCTCAGGTTACACCGTGGCGGTCTCTGCAAGGACAAGAAGGGGCGGTAGCTGTGCTCCGGGATATTTCCGATCTGAAGCGGTTAGCCGAGAGCCGGCTGGAGTTTCTGGCCAATGTATCCCATGAGCTGCGCACTCCCCTCACTTCCATCAAAGGGTTTGCCGTGACGCTGCTGGACGAGCTGCCGCCGGATTCCACCGCCCGGCGGTACGTAGAGATTATCGAGCAGGAGACGGATCGCTTGTCCCGGCTGGTGGACGATGTTCTGGATTTGTCGAAAATAGATGCCCGCGAGATTACCATGGATCTTAGAGTGCTAGACCTTAGCGGCCTTATTGTTCAGGTGGTGGAACAGCTGTTACCGCGCGCTGCCGCCGGGGAGGTAAGGCTTAGCTATGAGCTACCACCATGGCTACCGCCGGTCTTGTGCGATCCGGACCAAATTCAGCAGGTGCTACTGAACCTGATCGACAACGCCATCAAGTATACGCCGGCCGGCGGTGAGATCGTGGTGAGCGCTTGGCCCGAAGATAGACAGGTAAAAGTAGCGGTGACCGATACCGGGGTGGGCATTCCGCAGGATGAGCTGCCGGAGCTGTTTGACCGCTTTTACCGGGTGGACAAAGCCCGCTCGCGCGCCTTGGGCGGAACCGGCCTCGGTCTGGCCATTGTGAAAGACATTGTCTCAGAACACGGCGGCACCGTAAGCGTAGACAGTAAACCGGGGCAAGGCAGTAAATTTACCTTTTCCCTGGGCCAGGTGCAGTGATCTTAATAGTCCTTTAGTTTTTTGTAACCCTTCGTTAAGACTTGGCGCGTATACTAGACTCAAGAGCCCTGACTCAGCATTTAACTTCAGATCCCCCGCAAGCTGCACCACTTGACCATCGTGCGTCCCACCCGGGGCACGGGTGACCGCAGAGAGTCGCCCCTACGTGAAGCGCTTTCTACCCAAGCCAGGTGTAGGGGCGGGTCTTGGTGGCTGCCCGCAAGCTGCTGCAGCGGCCCAGAGGACGGTAACATGCCAGGTCAAAAAAGGAGGAAAACCACCATGGTAAAGAAAACAACCGGACTTATAATAATACTTCTTTGTTTCAGCCTCATGGCAGCCGGCTGTGCCAGCACGGCCTCACCGGCGCCTGAATCAACGCCGGGGGAACCTCCGGACAGCCAGGAACCCGTCGCCTCAGACGGCGAACCGGCCGACGGCAATTCACCTGACACGCCGGTGTGGTCACCGGCGGAAGGGAAATTAGTTACCTTCACCATTTGGGGAGTAACACCGGACCTTATGTACTTGGTTCCCCTCACTGTAGAAGCCGATCACCCGGAAGACCGTCCTTACCAGGCCATAGAAGCCCTTACTGCTTGGCCCGACCAGAGCGGGGCCACAGTGTCGCCGTGGCCCGAGGGTACCAAGATCGAGCTGGTTCAAGGGATCAAAAACGGTACAGCCACAGTGAACATTACCAACCTCAAGAGCGGCGCTTTTGGCAGTAGCCGCGAGGCGTTTGCTTTAGACAGTCTGGTTTACACCTTAACCCAATTCAGCGAGCCGGGCATTAAGCGGGTGCAGGTCCTGGTGGACGGCAAGACCCAAGAAAGCCTGGCCGGGCATGTGGACGTCAGCCGCCCCCTGGAGCCGGGATCCCATATTAACTGGATTTCCTGGAGTGACAGCGAGCCCAACCCGGATAATGCCGTGGCTCTTACTCTGTATTTTGCCGAGCAAAGTGCCATGTACTTGGTCCCGGTAACCCGCCTGGTTCCCAAAACCAAGGCCGTAGCCCGAACTACCATCGAGGAACTCATCCGCGGACCGGAAACAGAATCCGGGCTGAGCCCTGTTATCCCGGCAGGGACTCGTTGCCTCAGTGTCAAATTAGACCAGGGAACACTTACTGTCGATTTTTCCCGAGAACTGCGCGACCACCACAGCGGCGGCAGCACCGGCGAAGCCCTTACCATCGGTGGGATTGTCCATTCTTTGAGTGCCCTGCCAGGGGTCGAGCAGGTACAAATCCTCATCGAAGGTAAATCAGGCGAAAGCATCGGCGGCCACGTGGTCTTGTCTGAACCGCTTCAGGCTTCGTACCTGAACCTTGTACCGAAGTTTTAGTAAGTGTTTATCCACATAGGATGTAAGCATCCTTCAGATGAAGCTGCCCGTGCCGCCAGATAACACCCGGCAGGTAAAGAACCATTGCAGAGAGGGGGTACAGCTGTGAACCGAGCCAGTAGAGGCCAAAGAGCCAAATTCCTTATTCCGCTTTTGCTGGCCTTAATGCTAATAGCCGGCTGCCATCGGCAGCCTCAGTCTTCTGTTCCGCCTGTACCCCTGGAACCGACCCCGGAAGAGAATTCAGACGGCGAAACCATAGTGCTCCGCCTCCACTTTGTGCAAGGTGGCCGGGACGAAATTGAACAGCGTTCAGTACCCTCTACCTTAGCTGTAGCCAGGGCAGCTATCTTGGAGCTAGCCAAAGGCTCGGTCCGAGCCCAGGGTGAGCTCAAAGTGTTGCCTCCCGGTACGCGGCTAAGGGATATTGCTATCTTGGACGGTATTGCATATGTGGATTTTTCCCGGGAATTCAGAGACAATCATTGGGGCGGTCTGGCCAGTGAACTGGATACCGTCTATTCCGTAGTCAACACCTTGGCCGAATTCAAGAGCGTACGGGCGGTGCAGTTTCTGCTGGAAGGCAGCCCCGTAAGCACCATCGGTGCCGGAGCGGTGGATCTAACCTCACCGGTGCGGCCGCAACAGGTGACGCCGGAATTTTACCAAGAGTTAAGCGCCAAACTCACCGCCGCGGCCGGAACAGCCTTGCCCTGGAGTTCCTGGCTAAGAAGGGAAGAGCGGCTGGGCTTACGGGAAGGCTTTCCGGACCAGGTGTTAGCTGGTGACCTGGACGGGGACGGGTCCGACGAGCTCATCTTTACCCACGACAAGCGAGTTAGTATTTGGAAACGCCAAGCCGGAACTTTTGAACAAGTTTGGGAAAGAAAGTTCTATTCCAGACCGCGAACTCTCTTGGTCGCAGTTGATTCGGGTCAGAGCCGCCATTTGGTTGTCGGTACGGGGGAAGGGCTGTACATCTTCGCCTGGGAAAAAGGGGACTACAGCCAAATAGGTTGGCAAGGAATCGGCGGTGTGCTGGTCGGTTTAGCGGCCGGTGATACCACCGGAACCGGGCAGGGGCAGATACTGGCCCTTATCGGTACCAACGGGCGCAGCTCGTTTCAGCCCGAAAGTGCTTCTATTGTCATCTGGGAATGGAACGGCGAAACATATATAATGAAGAGAGAAGTAGACTTTAATGCCCACCAGATCTTAGTGGCGGATCTCAGTGGCGCCGGTTATGATGATATCCTGGCTTTCAATCGAGACGGACTCACTGTTTTTAGTTGGCAAGGCGGAGCCTATGTAGAGACAGCCAGCAATTTGGGGGTGGGATCCGAATACGCTGCCGCCATCACCGTGGACCTTACCGGCAACGGTCAACCGGAACTTGTTCTGCGCGACGGCCAAAGTCCGTATCTTTATGTTTATGCCTGGCAACAGGGCGCGTTGCGCAAACTGTGGCAAAGCCCGTTAGTAGAAGGTGGCCTGGGTTGGGAAATCTTTGCCGGGACCGGGGCGGACGGGAGTCCAATCGTTATCAGCGGCACCAGTGAGCCGGGCCGTTATGTTCTCTACCGCTACGGCCAAGTTGCCTGGGAAGAAAAGATAATCGCCGGCAGTGGCGGCGAGGAAGTATTGGCTGTGGCCGACGTGGACGGGGACGGAAGAGGGGAAGTAATTTTTCGCCGCTGGCAGTTGCTGTCCAACCCGACCAAATGGATCTACATCGGTTGGCCGGGTCTGTAACCAAAGGAGGAGGGTTCTACCATGCGAACCGGGAAGTTGGTTTGTGCGCTTCTTGTAATAGCGGTATTTTTGACCGGCTGCAATTTACTGCCGGCCAAAAAGAGCGGCCCAGAGCTAAAACCGCCGGAGACAGCGCCGCTCGATTGCGACGGCTACGGTCAGCTGCAGCTGGTAGCAGAAGCGAGCGCTGACTATCTGCCGTCACCGGCCGGGGTGGCTGTGAGTTCAGACGGCGATGTCTATGTAACCGATGCGGCGCGTAATTTGGTGTTGCTGTTTCCCCACGGGGATCTTAGCTCAGCGCCCCAGGAGATCGGCAGCGAAGGCAGCGGCGAGGGCCAATTTGTGCATCCGCGTGAACTGGTCATAGATAAAGAAGGGAATCTTTACCTGTTAGATGACGGCAATTCACGAGTCCAAAAGCTCAGCCCTGACGGTAAACACCTGGCTACCTATGGACGGCGCCAGGATTTTAGCGCTTATTTCAGTCTACAGGACGGCTATGACGAACCGCTCAGTGCCCTAGCTGTGGACCAGGAAGGAAATGTCTACGTGGGCCTGAGCGGAGCTAATTACGATATTTCCCCCCATGCCCTAATGAAGTTTTCTCCCACTGGCGACAAGTTGTGGGAAATCAAAAGTACCTTAGAGGGGGATATTGATCTGCTGCCGTTTGCCTGGCCCGACGGTTTGACTTTAGGACCGGACGGAACTTTGTACGTGGCTCACGGAGCCAATGGGGTGGGTAAGATCATGGTGCTGCCGCAACAGGGCGGCCGACCTGTTAAAGACGGGGCCTTTCATTTTGGTCTCATCGGCAAGGGTCAGGGAGAACTTATGCACACCCCGGCCGGTATTACTCTAACCGCCAGCGGTGACATTCTGGTGGCCGATACGTACAACAACCGGTTGCAGCTGTTCAGTCCAGATGGCATTCTCAAAGCCATGTATCGCCTTAAAGGGCTGCCCACGGCTGAGTTCGACAAACCCACGGCTATCACCGTGGCCCCCGACGGCAGCGTCTTAGTGGTAGACAGCGGCAACAAACGCATTCTTAAACTGCACCTGATACCGCCGGCCGAGCAGCCCACCTCCGGCTGATAGGAAGTACTGACGACCCCGTCGGGGTTACGGTACACTGCACCACTGTACGAGGACGTTGTGTCTGGGTAGCGATAATTGCCGGTCCCAATCCTCAAGCTTCGCAGCGCCCCTCAGGACGACCGAGCTCGGCTCTCTCAGGCTGCCTCTGAACTCGCCCCTTTGGGGCTAGAGTTGCCCGGAGCTCCCGAGCGAGCCAAGCTTGTTCTTACTGGCGGTCGTTCGCGCCGCCAGAGAACACCCGGTGGGCAACGGTCCCGAGGGGGAACATCCTTCGGATACAAGAACGCCGATCAGTCTACAAAGAGCGAGGATAACACTGCAACCAGTTAAGGGAGAGGGGAATCACCGTGACAACCAAACCAGCGGCACCAACGCCGGGGAACGGTCGTCCGAGACCCCGGTCCTATACAGCTATACTCAGCTTGGCGATAGCTGCGGCTGTGCTTTTGGCCAGCGGCAGCCTGTGGCCGTTTGTTTATCATGAAGCGCGGCAGTTGGCCCGCTGGCGCCTGGAGCGGCAGTTAACCCACTGGCCCAGCCTGGAAAGCGATCATTTTGTAGTCAAATACCAGCCGGAAGACGAAAAGATAGCCCCGCTAGTGCTTAGCGCGGCCGAGCAGGCGTATAGCATTATCACCCAGGAAGCCGACTTTATCCCGCCGCACAAGACATTAGTAGCGGTTTATCCCTCCACCCACGAGCTCAATGCCGTGTTTGGCTGGTCGCCCCAAGAAAGCGCTCTGGGCGTGTACTGGGGCGGGGCCATTCGAGTGCTGTCGCCCACAGCCTGGATCGGTGATGTTGATAACGAGCAGCTTGGCCAAATCTTCTGGGCCTGCGGTCCCATGGTCCACGAATTTACCCACCTGATCCTAGACTACAAAACTGCCGGCAACTACCCCCGTTGGTTCAGCGAAGGCTTGGCCCAATATATGGAACTAAAACATTGCGGTGCCGCAATTAGCGTCAGCTCTGAGCTGTGCCTGTCACGGCTCTATTCCATCAATGAGCTGGAGAAGTTCAGCCAACTGGACGACGAACTGCTGGCTTACGAACAGTCGCTGTCGCTGGTGGAATTCTTGGTTCACGTAGGCGGCCCGGATGTTATCAGTAAAATTGTCAAGGGCTTAGCTCAAGGCCTAACTTTTAGCCGGTCTTTGCAGGCAGCGGGAATGCCCTCCCTTACCGCCTTGGAAGAAGGGTGGCTAGATTGGATAAAGTAGCCGGCAGGAATTTAACCCCTGAAAGCAGAAGGTTAACAATATCGAGGTGAACTTTATGGCCGAAAAAATACTGGTGGTT
>DURJ01000069.1 GCA_012837285.1 Bacillota bacterium | reverse complement strand
GTAACAGCAAACAAAAAAATCAGTGCTCCTACTGTCAGACTTAAGAGTAGGGCCAACTCCGGCTGTTCCTGGCGTACAATCAAAATAAGTAAAGTGGAAGCTATGGCTACGCCCAAAATCGGTATTATCTCCATGTTTACCCTCACCTTTACAGCCGGAATACGGTTCTAATGGTCAAAAACAGCTGGTTAATCGTAGGAATGATAAGAAGTAGGACTATTACCACCCCCACCAAAGCCAACAAATGGGCTTGCTCTTCTTTTCCCGCTTGTTTAAGTACTATGTTCAAGATTGAAATTAGGAGGCCGATACCAGCAATCTGAAAGATAAGGTCTATGCTCATGCTTCTCCTCCTCTGCCACAAGTCAAATTAGAATCAGTACCGCTACTAAGCCGCTCAACACACCTAGATAGCGCCATAATTTTTGGTTCTTGTTAGCTTCCCGTTCAACCTCAAGCTGCCTTTGGCGTAAATGTTCTTGAGCCAGTTTTAAATGCCGTAGCTGATCTTGGCGATCTGTTAACCCGATAATGGGAGCCAAGGACCACAACGGCTTTACATCGTCGGGATACAGTGGGCTATTGTCAACAAGTATTAGTAATGCTCGTTCCCAGGCCACAGATAAAGGAACACCAGCCTGCAGATTCTCTACTACTTGATGACAAAAAGCATTAGTCTCCGGTCCTAAAGACTGGCCGACTTTTGTCAGCGCTTCGGGAAAAAGTGTAACCGCAAAATCTATCTCTGTAATAAGAAATTGAAGGAGCCCTTGCAATCGAATAAGCAGCGCAACTCGTTCTTTAATACTACGAGCTATGGCAAAGCCCATGTTACCTGTAGCAAAGATCAGTATGAGGCCGCCTAGAAACCTTATCTTCATATCCCTTCCCTCCAGCTGCTGCCCGGCACGTAAGAACAGGCTGTAGGCTATGTCCGTCATAAATGGCTTCTATTGTTCCCACTCCCTGAGATAATCCTAAGAACACTATCCGACCGAAGAGACCTCGGTCCACCAATTGCCGCAGCACCGGTCGCAGTACGAGATCATCCACCCCGTCCCCATGACTTGTCGCTATCAGTTTCACACCACTAACCAATGCTTCTTCCAGAGCCATTATGTCTGCCGACGAGCCAACTTCATCGGTGGCAATGATCTCCGGGGACATAGATCTAAGTAGTAACATTATGCCTTCGACTTTTTTCGCCCCGTCTAAAACATCGGTGCGCGGACCCACATCGTTTTGAGGTGCACCTTGAAAACAAGCTGCTATTTCTGAACGCTCGTCCACTACTCCAATCTTGTAACCCTTCAATTTTAGACTGGTAATGCCGCTGCTTAGCTGCCGAATCAGATCCCTTAGCAAAGTGGTTTTTCCACAGCCAGGCGGCGACACTATCAACGTACTGATAAAAGCATGCCCTTGTACAAGATAGGGCAGCACCAAATCAGCGGCACCAATTACCTGTTTTGCTAAGCGAATGTTTAGACCACTTATGTGCTTTATCGTGCGGATACACCCTTCTTCCAAAACAGCTTTACCTACTATCCCGACACGATGGCCGGCAGGAAGGGTTATGTAACCTTGTCGCAGTTCCTCCTCGCAGGCGTAAACAGACGATTGGGTGATAAATTGTACACATTGCTCCATCTCTTCCTTGGCCAACAGCCCACTTCCAGCTAACACTGTATCACTGCGGTCGTGAACTAGCATTACCGGACGTCCAACTCGGAGCCTTATTTCTAAAATCCCTTCCTTAACTTTCGCCGGTAGCAATCTTAGGGGTTCATGAAGAGAAAGCGCCAGGTAAGGAATGATTTCTTTTTCCAGTATTTCAACCTGAGATCGGCGCTTCACTTCGTTCCCCTCCCATGTTGTCCCATTACCATCTTTATGCTGAGCGAAAGCAAAAAGACCTGCAACTTGCGTTGCAGGTCGGCAAAACAGTAAGTGTCAGTCTTCTGGCGGAACAGTTATATCTGCTTCGTCCTCAGCGTTGGCCCTGCCGAAATCAAAGATTACTCCGCCACACTCAGGACAAGACACTTCGTCCACACTGTCATCATCTAGGATATCCCCTTCAAGAAACACTGTTTCGTGACAGGTAGGACACTCTAATTCAATGAAATCATCGTCCTCGTAGTCATCTTCGTCCTCATAGTCATCCTCGTCCTCTTCATCCTCATGAAAACCCCAGTAATCGTCCTCTAGCTCACCCACACTTTCGTCTAAAGCGCTGATATACTCCTCAATTTCCTGTTGAGTTTCACTAAGGCGACACAGTTCTTCAGTCATGTCATCCAACACAGAAATGATTTCTGTTAATAATCGACCTTCACGACTGGCCTTTTCCACCCCTAAGCCTTCAGCTAATCCCTTCAAATAAGCCACTTTTTCCTGAAGCTTGCTCATAACTCTTCCTCCTTATTAAGCCCTAGTAAGATATTCGCCGGTACGAGTATCGATACGGATCAGATCCCCTTCCTCTATGAATAAGGGAACTTGAACTGTTGCTCCCGTCTCCAAGGTTGCTGGTTTGGTGGCCCCAGAAACAGTATCTCCCCGAGCGCCCGGGGCGGTCTCCACCACTTTAAGATCAACAAAGTTCGGTACTTCTATACCTAGAATACTACCTTCGTATACCTGTACTACAATTGTCATGTTTTCGGTAATATACTTTAAGTTTTCGCCTAAGTGGTCTGCAGTTAGCGCCAGCTGTTCAAACGTTTGGGTATCCATAAAATTATAACTGTCACCGGCAGCGTACAGATACTGCATTTCTCGGCGCTCAACATGAGCCGTTTCCACCTTTTCTCCGGCTCGAAACGTGCGTTCGATCACTCCCCCGCTACGAACATTTTTTAGCTTCGAGCGGACAAAAGCCGCCCCTTTGCCGGGCTTCACATGTTGAAAATCCACCACCGTATATACTTCACCTTCAAGTTCAATGGTAAGCCCGGTTCGAAAATCATTGGTTGAAATCATTTGTTAAACCCTCCTAAAGAACAAAAGTCTCCCTCGGTGCCTGGGATAACACTTCAACACCCTGTTCCGTGATCAGAATTATGTCTTCAGTGCGGACACCACCCCAGTCAGGCAGATAGATACCTGGCTCTACTGTAACCACCGTTCCCGGTGACAAGATATCGGTGGACTGCGCGGACAAGCGAGGTGCCTCATGAATAGCCAAACCCACTCCATGACCGGTAGCATGGCCAAAGTAATCACCATAGCCGGCCGCCGTAATTGCGTCCCGAGCAGCTTGGTCCACTTTAGCACCAAGCGCTCCAGGTCTGGCACAAGCGATAGCTCTTGTTTGAGCCTCTAGTACTGTCTCATATACTAATTGCTGCTTAAAAGTCGGTGTCCCCAAGACAAAGGTACGGGTCAAATCAGAGTGGTAACCCTGGTACACGGCTCCGAAGTCTACTGTAACCATCTCACCCACCTGGAGTTTTTTGTCACCTGCTTCCCCGTGTGGTAATGACCCTCTCACCCCGGATGC
>DURJ01000068.1 GCA_012837285.1 Bacillota bacterium | reverse complement strand
GGAAGCCTGGGAGAGATTGCAGCAAAACGACTTTCTTATTTCCTTAGATGAAGGTTGGGGCTTACTGCCCGGCGACCGCTTCGCCGCCGCCTACTCCCGAATAGAGAAAGTAGAGTTGGTCTACTGGCCCCGTTACTATCAAGTTATCCGTAACGAACATTACCACATCAAATACGCCTTTTCCGGAACCACCCAGATCGGAGACCGGCAAATGAGATTCACCGCCTTGGTAGACGCAGTCCATTAAGGGTCAGGTGTAAACCAATTATACTAACTCGTCCCTGCGTTCCAGCTAATATAATCGTTGTCCAAGTCTACACCTGACCTTTAGGAAAGGAAGAACTAGCTTACGTAAGCCCGTAAAAACTCCACTATATCTTTAGCCTTAGGCGGGCAGCCGGGTAGATTAAAGCTTAGCCCGGCGGTGCAGGCGCCGATACCGATTCCTTTTTCTTTTCGGCCACGAAATTCTTGGCCGATTTTTATTTTCTCTGGGAGCCGGTTTAGAAGCCGTTCTTCTTTTAGCCGAGCCAGAGCGTGGACGAGGCTACCGTAGCAGATGGAGCAGGCGGAGCGGGCGTCGATATACTGGGACAGTTGGCGAGCCAAGGGCGAAGCTAAGGTGGCCACTTGCGGCCGCTCCTCGGCTCCGAGCTCGACGATTTCTGCCTTGTCCAGGTTGGAACTTCCTACGCCGAACTGTTCGGCCAGGGTGATGTATTCAATGGCCTTAGAGTCAAGCCCGATGAGTTCGGCGGCATAGGCATCCACCAGCACGGGGTCAAAGCCGGCGATGACGCGGTTCATGGGGACGGGGTTGCCGCCTTCTTCAAAAGTAAGATCGCCACACATCCCATCCACTACCACCAGGTCAGTCTTCACGGCGACGTTCAAAGCAGCGATGGGACGGTGAAGCCCCAGGGAATGGAAGCGCCGTTTTTCTCTGTCCGGGATACAGCCTTTTAGGTTCTTCAAGGCACAAGTGAGATTGGTCTGGCAATGGGCCTTGAGTACCGGGACGTTAATCAGGTAATCGAGACCCAAGGCGGTTTGGCAGACGGTGAAATTAAGGCCGGCGGCAGTTACGGCGGTAGCCTTATCGTGTTTAAGATCCATGAGTTTTACGCCATATCTAGACGCCAGGTTATCATAGCCGCAAACAGAAAAGGCACGGGCGGTGCTATGCCCGATGGAGCTACTCTCTAGCACCACGATGTTCCGGCAACCGGCGTCCTGCAGATATTCAATGATACCGGCCACCACTTCCGCCGAGGTGGTAGCTCCGAGAGCTGCCGGCCGGTCCACCACTAAGTTGGGTTTAATGCCGATCCGGGCCTTACAGTCTATAGTAGCAGCAGCGGCAATAGCGTCCAGGGCTTCTCGGGTCATATTCTTGGGCTCGCTGCCGTACTTTACCACCAACCGGTTCATGTCTTATCCCCTTTCTTTTTATTCTTACCGGTAGTACAATGTTTAGCAGTCTACTGGCATTATAGCAAATCAGATCCAGCTAAGACAGAATTCTTAAAGCAGGGATTGCAGCTTCGCTCCCGAAATAACCTGTAATAGATAAATGGCTGGCCAGTTTGTTTATGTCGTTTAATTTTAGCTGCAGATAAAATGGAGGCACTATTTTATATGAGGATTATTGTCATCGGCAGCGGAAAACTGGGATATCAAATTGCCGAAGCGTTATCCAGAGAAAAATACGATCTAGTTGTTATTGACAGCGACAGTGATGTAATCGAGAGAACCACCGATACTCTGGATGTTCTCACCATCCATGGCAATGGATTGCTGGCTGAGCCGTTAAAGGGGCTGGGCCTTAATAAGGAAGATCTAGTGATAGCCGTTACCGGCAGCGATGAAGGTAATATCTTGGCCTGCATGTCGGCCAAGAGTCTCGGTGCCGGGTTGACCATTGCTCGCATACGAGCTCCGGAATACACTAGAGACTTGGCTGTTAGCCAAGAGCAACTTTGTATCGATCACGTTCTTAATCCGGATCTATCCACGGCAAAGGAGATAAGCCAACTACTTTCTTTTGCCCCGGCCCGGCAGATTCAGACCTTTGTTCAGGGAAAAGTACACATGGTGGAGATTTCGGTTACAGCTGACAATCCGTTGGTGGGACTTCCTATTAAGCAGTATAATTTTACCGGCGTACTAATAGCAGCCATTGCTCGCGAAGGGCGCGTTATTATCCCCAAGGGCGACGATTACCTGCAGGTGGGCGATAATATTTTTATTGTCGGCCGGGCCCCCAACGTGGCTGAGTTTTGCCGTTATGCCGGCAAACCCATCTATAAGATTCAAACCGCGATGATTGTAGGTGGTAGCAGGATTGCCAATTACCTGGCTCAGGATCTGCATTCGGCCGGCGTAAGGGTGAAAATCATTGAAAAGGACGCTGCCCGGGCCACAGCTTTGTCGCTGGAGTTGCCATCTACCTTGGTGGTTCACGGTGACGGTACCGACATGGAGCTGTTGCTGTCGGAAGATATCGCTAGAACCGATGCTTTTATGGCTTTGACCGGCATAGACGAGGAAAACATGGTGGTTTCCTTGTTGGCTAAGAAGCTAGGGGTCAAGAAAGCAGTAGCCAAGGTAAACCGCAAGGGCTACGCTTCGATAGCAGAAGAAATTGGGATCGATTCAGTGGTAACACCGGGGCTGATTACCTTGGGTGAAGTCCTGCGGTTGGTGCGCGGTGGCGAGGTGGTGTCGCTAATTTTGCTCTTGGGCGGGCAGGCAGAGGTGATGGAGTTTTCCATTAGCCGCTCGTCGGCCCTGGTGGGCCGGATGATTAAGGATCTTGACTTTCCCAAAGAAGCTATCATTACTACCATTGTCCATAAGGGAGAGATCATTATCCCTCATGGCAGCGATATAATTCAAGCCCACGATCGGGTGATCGTGCTCACTCAATTTGAGGAAATAGAGCGGATTAGAGAGCTCTTTGGCGGCGACGAGAGGAAGACGGGACATGGATTATGGGATAGTATTAAGAGTTCTTGGGTTTCTGTTAGTAATTGAAGCCGGGTCGATGCTGCTTCCGCTGGGAGTGGCGCTCTATAGCGGTGGCCCGGATATCATGGCGTTTTCGGTTTCGATTTTGCTTACAGCCGCCGCCGGATTAGGCGGACTTCGGTTTAAGTCCAGCGGCAAGGTGGTTCGCTACCGAGAAGCTTTTCTTATTGTAGCTTTGGGTTGGCTGCTGGCGTCGGTGTTCGGCTCGCTGCCTTTTGTTTTGGCCGGTTCGCTGCCGTCGGCAGTGGATGCTTTTTTTGAAACCGTATCCGGCTTTACTACCACCGGCGCCACAGTGATGGCGAATATTGAAATTCAGCCGCAGGGGATCTTGTTTTGGCGCTCCCTTACCCATTGGCTGGGCGGTATGGGAATCATCGTTTTTACGTTAGCTGTGTTACCGGCGTTGGGTCTGGGCACCATGCGAATTTTTCAGGCCGAAAGCCCCGGTCCGGCACCGGCCAAACTAGTATCCAGAGTGGATCAGACAGCCAAGCTCTTGTACGGGATCTACTTGGCTCTTACAATTGTGCAAATTGCCGCTCTAAAACTTACCGGCTGGTCCTGGTTCGATGCGGTGACCCACACCTTTGCCACCATGGGGACCGGCGGTTTTTCCACCCGCAATGCCAGTGTGGCTGCGTTTCGCAGTCCATACGGGGAGTGGATCATCGCCTTGTTTATGTTTGCAGCGGGGGTGAACTTTTCTTTATATTACGGTGTGATTCACCGCAAACTGGGGACGCTATTGAAAGATGGGGAATTTAGGTTTTATTGCGGAACCGTGCTGGTGGCGTCACTTCTGATAGCAGTGAACATTGCCTCGTTGTACCAAGGGCAGCTAGGCAAGATTATCCGCGATTCTTTCTTTCAAGTGGTGTCCATGGTTACTACCACCGGGTTTGTCACGGCAGACTATGGGAAGTGGCCGGAACTGAGTAAGATGGTGTTATTTCTGTTGATGTTCATGGGTGGCTGTGCCGGTTCCACCGGCGGTGCCCTTAAACAGATCCGTGTTTTGCTTGTTCTTAAAGCTGTGAAACGCAAACTCACCCGGCTGATTCATCCTAAAGCCGTGCTCCCCATTGTCCTGGGCGATTCGCCGGTGTCGGAAGAGACCATAGACGATGTGTTGGTGTTTACACTTTTTTATATTACTATCTTTGTGGTTGTGTCTATGTTATTATTGACCCAGGGTATGGATATACCAAGCAGCGCTTCGGCCGTGGCAGCTACGTTAGGAAACGTCGGCCCTGGTTTCGGCCTAGTTGGACCGACCACAACCTATGCCAATTTGACTACTTTGACCAAGTTGCTGCTGTCTGTCTGCATGTTGCTGGGCAGGCTGGAAATCTACCCTATCATAGCTTTGCTGCTGCCTAATTTTTGGCGGAGGGCCTAGAGTTGCAAGCAGGAATCGTCTAAGCCCACGTCGAAATAGTGGCGTGCTATGGTGAAAAGATAATATGCTCCGAGCCGATGGGCCTAAAGATAGCCATGGCCTACGGCCGTCAGGGTAGATGGGGAAACTAGTCTGCCTCCCTCATGGAAAGGAGCTCAATTGACCGAGGTTGCCATGAGGGCAGCCTTTCTCTATTCTAAAGGAGGGATTGGCAAAGTGGATGCAATTAAGAAAGAACAGATCGAGCAAGAGGTAAAGAAGCTGGCCCCAGAAGGACGGCTCTCTTGTGCTCAAGCTTTTGCCCTAGCCGATAAACTCGGCGTCAAACCAAGAGCAATCGGACAAGCAGCTAACGACTTGAAGATTAAGATCATGGCTTGTCAGTTAGGTTGTTTCTAAGGAGCGGTAGCAATTTGGATGTATTCTTTGACGTGCTCACAGTCTCGGAGGCTGCGGCCCAGCTAATGATTAACTGGCAACCGCAACTTATGCCGGGAGAAGAGGTAGACTTTTCCCGTGCCTTAGGCCGTATCTTAGCTAAGGCTGTGCTTGCTTCCGAAGACGTACCCCCTTTTGACCGTTCTACCGTGGACGGGTTTGCCGTTCGGGCCGCCGATACTTTCGGCGCCAGTGAGGGGTTGCCTGCTTTCCTGGACATAGTGGACGATATTCGCATGGGACAAGCAACCGAGAGCAAGCTAGCTGTGGGTGAGACTGGACGGATTGCCACCGGCGGCATGTTGCCTCTGGGAGCCGATGCCGTAGTTATGGTGGAGCATAGCGAAGCTGTGGATGAACGCACCGTGGCGGTGGTGAAGCCGGTAGCTCCGGGGGAGAATGTGATTCGCCGGGGTGAAGATATCCGGCAGGGAACCCAATTGATACCGGCAGGACATCTTCTGCGGCCGGCCGATATCGGATCCTTAGCCGCTGTGGGCAAGACTCGTGTGTTGGTACGGCAGGCACCTAAAGTGGGGATTATCTCCACCGGGGACGAGATTGTACCGCCGGCAGCGGTGCCGGCACCGGGTCAGATTCGCGATATCAACAGCTACTCTTTAGGGGCGGCTGTTCAAGCAGCTGGCGGTAAACCGGTATATTTGGGCTTGGCCCGGGATGAATTTGAAGACGTTCACCATAAGGTCATAGACGGATTGGCGGGCTCTGATTTAGTGATTTTATCAGGTGGCAGTTCAGTGGGAGCCCGGGATGTGGCTGCCAAAGTGTTGGCCCAGTTGGGGCCGCCAGGCGTGTTGGTACACGGGGTGGCACTGCGCCCGGGAAAACCACTGCTGATAGCTGTTTGTCAGGGTAAACCTGTTTTTGGTCTGCCGGGGCACCCGGTATCAGCGCTCAGCACTTTTGACTTATTTGTACGGCCGGCTATAGAGCGGCTGCTGGGGCTGGTGCTGGTACCTAAACCGAGCCTTCGGGCCCGGCTGACTCGTAATCTGGCGTCGGCTCCTGGCCGGGAGGACCACGTACGGGTGCGTCTTTTGGAAGAAGAAAATGGGCTGGCAGCGGAACCGGTGTTAGGAAAATCAGGGCTGATCAGCACCTTGGTTGAAGCCCAGGGCACAATAATTATTCCACCTGAGAACGAAGGACTTTTGGCCGGAGCTGAAGTGGAGGTCTACCTGTTATGAAACGCAATGTCTACTTGGAAGACATACCCCTGGAAGAGGCCCAAGGGAAGTTTCTGCGCTTCTTTGCCGGACACTTTAGCCCGCAAGAGATCATATCGGTAGCGGATGGAGCCGGCAGGGTGACAGCCAAACCGATATTTGCCCGGTTGTCGGCGCCCCATTATCATGCTGCGGCCATGGACGGTGTGGCGGTGGTGGCCGAAAAGACCTTCGGTGCCGCCGAAACGAATCCAATTAGATTAGTTCTGGGGGAAGAGGCTTTCTGGGTAGATACCGGCGATCCCTTGCCCCCGGGAACCAATGCCGTGATTATGGTGGAAGATTTGCATGAACTGCCTACCGGCGAAGTGGAGATTATTGCCGCTGTGAGCCCGTGGGAACATGTACGCCTTTTGGGCGAAGATATGGTACAAACAGAGCTGATTCTACCGGCCAATCACCGGCTGCGGCCGGTGGATCTGGGCGCTATTTTGGCCGGCGGGGTGACCGAGATTACTGTGCATCAACGACCCCGGGTAGCCATTATTCCCACCGGCACCGAACTGGTGCCACCCACCGAGACTCCGGCCCCGGGAGAGATTATTGAGTTTAATTCCACCATGTTTGCCGCCCAGGTGCGCGAATGGGGTGGGCAGGCCGTTGTTTATCCAATTACCCCTGATGATTATCACTGGATCAAGGCCCAAGCCGCCTTGGCGGCCGAGAAAGCAGATATTGTCCTCCTGGGGGCCGGATCTTCAGCCGGTTCCGAGGACTTCAGTTCCCGGGTCATTGCTGAGCTGGGAGAGGTATTTGTTCATGGTGTGGCCACGCGTCCGGGAAAACCGGTTATATTGGGCCATGTCAAAGGGAAACCGGCTATGGGCGTACCGGGATATCCAGGGTCGGCTCTGCTGGCGCTGGAGCTGTACTTGAAGCCCTTGCTGGAAGGTCTGCTGGGATTAGGGCCTGAGGAACCGCGCCAGGTCACGGCACGTCTGGCTCGTACAGTGGCGTCAGCGTTGGGGATGGACGAGTTTGTTCGGGTCAAGCTGGGCCCGGTAGGCGGTCAACTGGTGGCTACCCCCTTACCGCGGGGAGCGGCCCTTACCACCACTATGGTACGAGCTGACGGCCTGGTGGTGATTCCGCGCCAAAGCGAAGGGATTAAGGGTGGAACCGAGGTCCAGGTGCGGCTGCTTAAGCCGGAAAGCGTGATTAGAAATACCGTGGTGGCCATTGGCAGCCACGATCTTACCTTAGATATCATTGCTAATTTGCTGCGTGAGAAGTATCCCAAGCACACTCTGTCCTCGGCTCACGTGGGCAGCTTGGGAGGCCTGCTGGCCTTGCGCCGGGGTGAATGCCATCTTTGCGGTACTCATCTCCTTGATCCGGACACCGGCCAGTACAACATTTCGTATCTCAAGCGCTACCTGGCCGGACAAAAAGTGTGCCTGATCAATTTGGCTTACCGCCAGCAGGGTCTTATGGTGTTGCCGGGCAACCCTAAAGGCATAAACAAACTGGCAGATCTAACCCGGCCGGAGGTGACATTCATCAATCGTCAGCGGGGGGCTGGTACCAGGGTGCTGTTGGATTGGGCGCTAAAGGAAGAGGGCATCGATCCTGCTGGCATCAAAGGTTACAGCCGGGAAGAGTATACCCACACCTCAGTGGCGGCAGCGGTAAAAAGCGGTGCTGCCGATGTAGGCCTTGGTGTACTGTCAGCAGCCAGAGCGTTGGACCTGGATTTTATCTCCTGGCGGGCCGAACGATACGATCTGGCCCTTATGACTGACTTCCTGGAGCACCCAGGGGTTAAGGCCATTTTGGCCGTGATTCAAAGCCGGGAGTTTAAGGACCAGGTGGAAGCCTTAGGTGGCTACGATCTAAGCGATTGCGGGAAGCTGATGTGGGAGTCATAGCTTGGATTCCAAGGGAGAGGGGGAGAGCCGTGCACGACAATTTAGGTCGCACTATCGACTATTTGCGCATTTCGGTAACCGACCGCTGCAATTTGCGCTGCGTCTATTGCATGCCGGCAGAAGGGGTACCCTATAAGCCCCACGGGGAGATCCTCTCCTATGAGGAAATCGTGCGTCTGGTTACGGTGGGTGCTAACCTGGGTATGCGCCGCCTGCGGCTTACCGGCGGCGAGCCCCTGGTACGAACCGGTTTAGCCAACCTAGTACGTGAACTTAAATCAATCCCCGGTATTGAAGAATTATCTCTTACCACCAACGGCACCTTGCTGGCGCCGTCAGCTACGGAGCTTAAAGCTGCCGGGCTGGACCGGGTCAATATCAGTTTAGATACGCTGCGCCCGGAGCGGTTTGCCGCTATCACCAGATGTGACAGCTTGGAGGCCGCTATCAAAGGCATAAAGGCGGCGCTGGCCGCCGGGCTAAACCCGGTGAAAATCAATACCGTGGCCTTGAAAGGGATAAACGAAGATGAAATTGCCGACATAGCGGCACTGACGTTAAAATATCCGCTCCATGTGCGGTTTATCGAGGTTATGCCTTTGGGCGCCGATGTGAACTGGGCTCAGCGGCATGCACTTCCCTTAGCTGAGGTTAAAGCCAAGGTGGAGGCGGCAGGGCGGCTTGTTCCCACCACAGTGGTGGGCGCCGGACCGGCGCAGGCGTTCCGCTACAGCGCCGGGTTGGGTACAGTAGGATTTATCGGAGCCCTATCCCATGGTTTTTGCCAGCGCTGCAACCGGCTGCGCCTGACCGCCGACGGAAAACTCAAACCCTGCTTAGCTTCAGATCAAGAAGTAGATGTTAAAGAGGCACTGCGCTGCGGTGCCGGCGAAGAACAACTACAGGCGCTGTTCGCGCGGGCCGTGGCTCTGAAGCCGTCCCAGCACCAATTGGAGCAGTACGAAGAACATGAGCGCATTATGTGCCAAATAGGGGGCTAGCCTTGATGGAGCTTTCCCATCTGAATCAACAGGGTGAAGCATATATGGTAGATGTTGGTCATAAATTGGCTACGAAACGGGTGGCCGTAGCTCGCGGCTTGGTAAAGATGAACCCGGAAACCATGAAGCTCATTTCTTCCGGCCGGGTTCCTAAAGGAGATGTCCTGGCTTCAGCGCGCATTGCCGGCATTATGGCCGCCAAGAATACGCCCTACCTTATTCCCTTGTGTCATCCCCTTAATCTGGGGTCGGTGGAGGTGCGGCTACGACTGAATGGCGAGCAGAGCCGAGTGGAGATTGAAGCCCAGGTGAGCCTCAGCGGCCAGACCGGAGCTGAGATGGAAGCCCTCACAGCCGTCAGTGTGGCAGCCCTTACCATTTACGATATGTGTAAAGCAGTGGACAAAGATATGGTCATCGACAATATTCGTCTGGTGCACAAATCAGGCGGCAAGAGCGGCAGTTTTGTACGTGAGGGGGAACAACCGTGGCAGAGGTAAGGGGATATGTTAGAGCCGTTTGCCTCAGTTCGGACAAAGGCGTGGCCAAGAAAGAACAAGACGAAGGTGTTTTAATGGCCGGGCATGGTCTTAAAGGTGATGCCCACGCCGGTCCTTGGCATCGCCAGGTGAGCCTGCTGGCTCAAGAAAGCGTAGACAAAATGATTGCCAAGGGACTGAAGCTGGTCCCAGGCGATTTCGGTGAGAATCTGACCACCGAGGGTTTGGATCTACCGACGTTACCTATCGGTACCAGGCTGCGAGTCGGGGACGAAGCCCTGCTGGAAGTGACCCAAATCGGGAAAAAGTGCCACCATGGTTGTGCGATCTACCAGCAAGTAGGAGACTGCATTATGCCGCGGGAAGGTATTTTTACCCGGGTGCTCCTGGGCGGTAAAGTCAAACGCGGTGATGCCATTGTGGTGGAACCGGGTTACCGCTTAGCTATTGTAACCGCCAGCGACAAAGGTGCCCGCGGCGAGCGAAAAGATAAGAGCGCCCAGGTTATTCGGTCCCTGACTGCTTCGTTGGGCCCAGTGGTTTCTTATACAGTGGTGCCCGATGATCAAAATACTATTAGCTGTGAACTGGTACGCTTGGCCGACGAGTGTGCCGTAGATATAGTTTTCACCACCGGTGGAACCGGCTTATCGCCCCGGGACGTAACACCGGAAGCCACCTTAGCTGTGGTGGACCGGTTGGTACCGGGTTTTACCGAAGCCATGCGAGCCCAAGGGTTTGAGAAAACGCCGCACGCCCTGCTGTCGCGGGCTGTAGCCGGGGTGCGCGGACAAACCCTTATCATTAATCTTCCCGGTAGCCCGCGAGCGGTGGACGAAAACTTAGCTGTTATTCTACCGGCGCTACCTCATGCACTGGAGATCCTGACTGGACGCGGTGCTGAGTGCGGATTAGCACCGCAATAGAATAATAACTGGCTGCCAACCTGTGCAGCCGGTAGGGCATTATGCCCGCCGGCGCACACAATCTTCGACCCTGCCAACCTAAAGCGAAGCTACGGTGTCAGGGCGATAGGGTTAAGTTGGAAACGGCTTAGCCTCCCATTGTGGAAAGAAGATGTAGGCCCCAGCTTTTTAGCCCCGGAGCTGGAGGCAGATGGCGAGAAGGAGGTGCGAGCAGGGGTAATTTGAATCGAGGAGAGGAAAAACTTGAGAGGGAAAAGGTTTTTAGCTTTATTACTAACAGCGTTAATGGCTATCACTTTGACTGCTTGCGGACCTAAGGCCGAGCCGGAGCCGGCCCAGGAAGGCCCACCGGAACCGGCTGTGAAGGATCTTATTTTATCCACCACCACCAGCACCCAAGACAGCGGACTGCTGGACGAGTTGATCCCTATCTTTGAAGAACAAACCGGCTATTTGGTCAAGACAGTAGCCGTGGGTACCGGTAAAGCTCTGGAGATGGCCAGCCTGGGTGAAGCCGATGTTCTGTTGGTGCACGCACCGGCAGCAGAAAAAGAAAAAGAAGCCGCCGGCGATGTCATCAACCGCCAGTTGGTTATGCACAACGATTTCATCATTGTGGGTCCGGCAGACGACCCAGCAGCATTGAAAGATCTGGAAGCTGTTGGCGATGCGTTTGAAGCTTTAGTTGACAGTGAGGCCGGATTTGTTTCCCGCGGCGATGATTCCGGTACCCATAAGATGGAAAAGGGTATCTGGAAGGGCTTGGAAATAGAGCCGGCAGGTGATTGGTATATTGAGGCCGGGAGCGGCATGGCCGATACTTTAAAGATCGCTTCGGAAAAAGGTGCCTATGCCCTTACTGACCGGGGTACGTACTTGGCCCTGAAAGACACCTTAGATTTGGAGATCCTGTTTGAAGGCGACGATGCCTTACTTAATGTTTATCACGTGATGCAGGTTAACCCAGAGAAGTTCGATAAGATCAATGCCGACGGCGCCAAGGCTTTTGTGGAATTCATGGTGGCGGACGAAACCCAGGCCATTATCGGTGAATTTGGGGTGGATAAGTTCGGTTCGCCGCTGTTCTTCCCCGATGCCGGCAAGCCGGACAAGTGGTAATAGCGGGCCAAGGTCCATAGCCAAGACATAGATGTAGAGGGACAGGACGATCATAAGCCCTGTCCCTTGGCCTGTGTTTTGCTTTTTTAGAAAATGCTACCTAGGTGGTTTTACCATGGATTTTATTGTACAAGGCTTTGTCCAGGCTTTTCAATTGCTGATGAGAGGCGACAAAGAAGTGCTTTCCATTGCCCTGCTTACCCTAAAGGTGTCGGGCACAGCTACGCTGGTGAGTTTAGTGTTGGGCGTGCCTCTGGGTTTGTATTTCGCTGTGTCCCGCTTCAGGGGCCGGGAATTTCTAGTGGGAGCGGTGAATGCCGGCATGGGTCTGCCGCCTACAGTGGTGGGCCTATGGGTGGCTTTATTTTTGTGGCGCCGAGGACCGCTTGGCTTTCTCGGCCTTATGTACACACCCACAGCCATGGTTATCGCCCAGTCCATTATTGCCTTGCCCTTAGTGGCCGGACTTACCATGAGTGCCGTTCAACAGCTCTCGCCTAAGCTGCGGTTACAGATTTTGGCTCTGGGGGCCTCGCCGCTGCAGTTTTGGTGGTTGATTCTGCGCGAAGTACGGCTGGGTGTGTTGGCCGCAGTCATGGCCGGTTTTGGCCGGGTGATCGCCGAAGTGGGAGCCTCCATGGCGGTCGGGGGCAATGTGCGGTGGTACAGCCGGGTGCTCACCACCTCCATCGTACTGGAAGTAAATAAAGGAAATTTTTCCCTGGCTCTGGCCCTAAGCTTTGTACTACTTCTGATTTCCTACAGCATTACTTACCTTCTCACAGTGTTGCAGCAGAGGAGGCGGCAGGCTTGACCCCGGTACTTAAAGTAAAGAACATTGTGGTAAGACGCGGCCGCCGCTTCAGTCTGCAGGTGGACGATTTTGCTATCCAGCCCCAAGAAGTGGTGGCGCTCATTGGTCCCAACGGTGCCGGTAAGAGCACGTTGCTTACAATTTTGGCCTGTTTGGCACCGCCGGATCGGGGGGAACTGTTTTTTGCCACGGAGAAAGTCACCAAGAGAAATGCTTTGGCGGTACGCCGCCAGCTGGCGGTGGTATTTCAAGACCCTTTGCTGTTAGACAGCACTGTACTGGAGAACGCCGCCTTAGGCTTGAAGCTGCGGGGCCAGAAACCAGGGGCCGAAGAAAAAGCCCTTGCCTGGCTGAAGCGCTTTGGTGTGGATCACTTGGCCAATCAAAATGCCCTGACCTTGTCCGGTGGCGAAGCGCAGCGGGTGAGTTTGGCCCGGGCTTTTGCCTTGGAGCCGAAGGTGCTTCTTTTGGACGAGCCGTTTGCTTCCATCGATGTTATCTCACGAACGTCGCTGGTAAGTGAATTTAAGTCCGTGCTCACCGGTACCGGGACTACAGCTGTGTTGGTAACCCATGATTTCCAGGAAGTGTTGGCTCTGGCCAGCCGAGCTGTGGTCTTGGATCAGGGGAGGATCCGGGCAGAGGGAACACCCCAGGAGATTGCCGCTCATGAAATCTGGGGCGGACTTACTAAGGGAATCAATTTGTAAAAAACAACAATAAGGAAAGGATGAGATTCATGATCAGAAAAGAGAGTGGATTAACGGCGGTATCAGTTCTTGTCGTATTGGCACTGCTACTTAATGCTTCGTTTGCTTTGGCTGCTGAAGCGGCACCGGTTCTTAACATAGTGGAAGTAACAAACAAAGGTGATGTGAGTCTGACATTCGACAAGGAAATGGCGGAACCGGCTGAAGGAGCCGAAGAACAGTTTAAAGTCACAATTGACGAGGCTGAAGTAAAAGTAACAGCGGTAGAAGAGACCAATACCCCGGAAAAGATTAAGCTGGTCTTAGAGCAAAAGGTGGAGGCCGATCAAGAAGTAACAGTAGAGTATGTTCAGGGCGAGAACGAAGAGCTATGGGTAAAAGCTGCCGACGGCACTGCAGTGGAAGGCTTCGAGCCTCAGACAGCCGGCGTAAAAAATAAGGAAGAAGAGCCCGAAGCTTCTGAACCTAAAGTTGACATAACTATTAACGATATAGAGGTTCACTGGGCTCAAGACATAATAAAACAATTGGCTGCCGACGACGTGCTAATCATAGATGAAGAAGGCAACTTCAAGCCTCAAGAAGATGTGACCAGAGCTGAATTTGCGGCTATGTTGGTGAAGGGCTATCAGTGGAAGAACGCTGAAATTAAGGAGTTTCCAGATACAGCCGACCATTGGGCCAAGGATTATGTTGCTGTTGCTGCCGGCCGGGGCATAGTCGAAGGTTATGATAACGGGAACTTCGGTCCCGAAGACCTCATTACCCGGGAGCAGATAGCAGCGATGATCGTTAGGGCCGCGAAGCTGGAGGGTCCGGTGGAAGGGAAGGAATTTGCCGATGCCGATGAGATTGCCGACTGGGCCCAGGAATCAGTACAACTGGCCAGCGCTAACGATATTCTCCAAGGGCTTCCCGACAATACCTTCTTGCCCAAAGCCAATGCAACCAAAGCAGAAGCAGCGGTTATAGTGTACCGGGCGTTGCAATTACGCAACAAGTAGCCGTTACGGGCCCATCCTCACGCTACGCGGCGCCCCTTAGAACGAACGAGCTCAGCTCACTCGGGCCGCCTCTGAACTCGCCCCTTCGGGGCTCAAACATGCATCGGCGGTTTTCCCTCGTTCGCCTCGCTCCTTTGAATGAGGGCTAAGCTACGCTTTGAGGATTGGGCCTCGCAACCTTGTGCCTTAACAACATGGGGGAACAGGCCTTCGCGTAGGGGCGGCCTGCATCCGAAGGATGGTCTCTGTGCCCGCCCGCGATTGGCTTGGGTTTTCCAAAACAGCTCAAATGGGTGATAGAAGATGAATTCCAGGTTCAAGTTCCCCAACAAGAAAATAGTAGCCTTGGGATTTTGCCTACTGCTGCTCCTTAACGTTGCGGCAGCTCCCTTGGCTAAGGCCAGCACCGGCAGTGGCGACGGCTCCGGCGGGGGCAAGGGTAACCCGCTGAGTCTGGTTCAATCCAGCCCAGCTCATGGTGAGCAAGACGTCCACCTTACGGGGGAAATCAAACTTTCCTTTAACAAAAATGTGGTCCACATGACTGTGTGTGACGATAACAAACAGTGCTTTGCCCTTTATGCTGAGGACGGTACCGCTGTCCCGCTGGAAGTGATCATGGCCGACGATCAGATGGAGCCAGAAAAACGTAGAGATATAGTGTTAAAGCCGCAGCAAGAGCTGGCTGCCGGTACGGCCTACACTGTAAAAGTGGCACCTGCTTTGCGAGCTAAGAACGGTACTACTTTAGGCACAGAGGCAACGGTTACTTTCACCACGGCAGGTGCAGCCCCTGCCACTGCAACAGCACCTGCTGCTCCTGCCGGCGAGACTTCGGGCCGCGACCCAGGCGACATGCCAGTAAGTTCCGAGCCGGTAGCGGACGAAACCCCGATGGAGCAACCAGCGGCGGAACCAGAACCCCCCACGGAAGAAGCTCCGGCTACAGGTGAAGCAGATACGGCCGAGCCGGCTGATACCGAAGCCGATACTGAGTCCGCTGCGGAAAAAGCCAACAAGAACAGCACCGCTGTACCCTTGGTAATAACACTGGCGGCACTGTGCTGGATTGGATACCGCAGCTATAAAAAATACCGGGCACAGTAAGTGGCTGCCCAAGAAGGAATATTGATGATGAAATCAACTGCCAAGCCTGTTATTATTCTTACACTTATTATTCTGCCGTTAGCCATCATCTTGTTTTCACTGTTCATCGGCCGCTACCCGGTATTGCCGGCCGAAGCAGCCCACGTGCTACGATGCAAGCTGATGGGCAACGACTGCTTTCTACCGGATACGGTACAAGCAGTCGTTTGGGATATCCGGTTGCCCCGAGTTTTATTGGGAGCCATGGTGGGCGGGAGCCTAGCTGTCAGCGGCGCTGCTTTTCAGGGATTGTTTCGCAATCCTTTGGTTAGCGCCGGCATTTTAGGGGTAAGTTCCGGTGCTGGGTTCGGGGCCGCGCTAGCGATACTATTATTTAACACCACAGCACCGGTATATCTGTTTGCCTTTGCCTTCGGGGCTTTGGCGGTTATGCTCAGCTACTTAGTGGGCAGGATTTACCGCACCACCCCCACTATTATGCTGGTTCTGGGCGGAGTGATTGTGTCATCGGTATTTTCGGCCTTGATTTCCATGGCCAAATACGTGGCCGATCCCACCAACCAACTGCCGGCCATTGTCTTTTGGCTCATGGGAAGTCTGGCTACGGCCCGTTACCGGGACCTCATGATTGCCGGGATTCCTATGTTAACTGGTATAGCCGCTCTGTTGGCGGTAAGGTGGCGCATCAATGTGCTGTCCATGGGGGATAAAGAAGCCCAAGCTCTGGGAATTAACACCACAGTAAGTAAGGGAATAGTGATTGCCGGTGCCACTTTGGCCACCGCCGGTGCCGTTTGCGTAAGCGGTATCATCGGCTGGGTGGGGTTGGTGATACCCCATATCGCCCGCATGCTGGTAGGCAACGACAACCGGGTACTAATCCCGGCCAGCTTTTCTTTAGGTGCCGGGTTTTTGGTGTTGGTGGACGATTTGGGGCGGGTTCTTACCGGTTCAGAAATTCCTCTGGGCATCTTAACCGCCCTGGTGGGCGGCCCCTTTTTTGTCTATTTACTCAAGAAAACCAAAGGGGGTGGCTGGTGACGGTGGCACTGGTGGAGGCTAACAGCATTTCTTTTAAGTATCAACAACCGGATATATTTAGAGACATCAGCTTTGCCATTGGGCCAGGGGAAGTGTTTTGTTTGTTGGGCCCCAACGGCTGTGGCAAGACCACGCTGCTGGATTGTGTACTGGGTTTACAGAGGCCGTATCAAGGAGAAATAGTATTAAACGGTACCGATATCCGAAATCTGGCCCGAGAGCAGGTAGCGCAGCAGGTGGCCTATGTGCCGCAGCACCATGAAAAAGCCTTTCCCTACACAGTTCTGGATATGGTCCTCATGGGGCGGGCTGCCTATATTGGGCTTTTCGATTCCCCCACCGGCGAGGACGTAGAGGTGGCCCAACAAGCGTTGCAGTCGGTGGGGATCGAAGGACTGAAACAGCGACGCTACACCGAGCTTAGCGGCGGCGAAGTGCAACTGGTAATGATTGCCCGGGCGCTGACGCAGAAAACACCGCTGATGGTGATGGATGAGCCCACAGCCCACCTGGATTACAAACACGAACTTACCATTATGGAAATAGTGGTAAAGCTGGTACGTGAAACCGGGCTGTCAGTACTTATGGCCACTCATTTTCCCAACCACAGCTTCTATTTTGAAAACAGCGGCATTCCCACGCAGGTAGCTCTGATGAAAGAAGCCAATTTCTTAGCTGTAGGTCAGCCTTCTCAGGTATTAACCGAGGAGAACCTACGGCGGCTATATAGTGTTAATACCAAAATCGTTTCGTGTCGGCTGAACAAAGATACCGAGTTAAGACAAGTGGTGCCGATTAATACCGTGGCCTAAGGCAACAGGATTTTAAATTTGAGGGGAGATTCCATGAGGAAAATTGAGGACCGAAGTTCCAATTTTCGTCTGGCCAGCCGGTTCATGATTTCGCTATTGATCCTAGCGCTGCTGCTAACAGCCGGCTGTAGCAACCGGCTGGAAAACACCGGCACTCCGGCCCAGCCGGATAAGCAGGATGTCATAACTGTAACCGATTGTGTGGGGCGGCAAGTACAAGTTCCGGCTCAAATAGAGCGCGTGGCCTGTTTGTGTCCTGAGTCGGGGCATGCCATGGCCATGTTTGGCCTGGGAGATCGGGTGGTGGCAGTGGTAGGAGGTATGCAGCGAGATGTCTTGCTGACTAACATGTATCCCCACATAAAAGATCTTCCGGTGCCCAAAAGCAGCGGTATCATCAATATAGAAGAGCTGCTGAATACAGATCCCGATCTGGTGTTTGTAAGAAGCGATACCGCCGCCAACGAAGCCGAAATGGCGAAAATGAAAAAGACCGGCCTGCCGTTCCTGGTAGTGGATTATGCCGATATCGACCGGCAGCAGTATGCCCTGAACATGATGGGACAGGCGCTGGGGGTTCAGGATAAGGCCCAAGCCTACAACGATTATTACCGCCGGATTGTGGAGACGGTTACCGCTAGATTAGCCGATATCCCGCCGGAGACGCGGATTCGGCTCTATCACTCCGTTAACGAAGCCTTGCGGACCGATGCCCAAGGGACCTTGCCGGCCGATTGGATCCAGGTGGCAGGAGCCATCAACGTATCGGTAGGTCAGGATTTGAAGCTATACGAAGGCGATTACTATGCTAACCTGGAACAGATCATGTTGTGGGATCCCGAAGTTATCATCTGTAACGAGCCGGGTGTGGCAGGTTACATTCTGTCTCACGAACAATGGGCTCCGCTGCAGGCGGTGAAAGCTGAAAAGGTGTGGCAGCTACCCATCGGCATCTCGCGCTGGGGACACCATTCTTCGTTGGAGACGCCGCTGGCTATTTTGTGGACGGCCCAGCGTTTGTACCCTGAACGATTTACCGATGTGGACATGGCCGCCGAAACCAAGGAGTTCTTCCAGGAGTTTTTCAACTACGAACTCAGCGACGAACTGGTGCAAGACATCCTTAGCGGCGAAGGCATGCGGGAAACCAAAGGCTAAGGATTCGAGCGGGGAGGGCAGTACATAATGCAGACTTTGGTGTGTATCGACGATACCGATGTTTTAGGCAGCAGGGGTACCGGTCATTTGGTAGCCCAATTTATAGAAGAGATCGAGCAGATGGGTTGGGGGAAGTGTACATTTATTAGTCGGCACCAGCTCCATGTGCATCCCGACATCCCCTATACTTCCCATAACAGCGCTATGTGCTTTACTATGCGGCTGCAGCCGGATCGCTTGCAGGATTTAATCGAGTACGCCGCTGCTTTCTTGGTAAAGGAAAGCGAAGTGGGTTCCGATCCCGGCCTCACTGTAGCAGTGCTGGAATGGATAAAGCAGCCGGAGCGTCTGATAGCCTTCGGCCGCCGAGCCAAGAAAGAAGTCCTTACCAAGGACGACGCCTACTCTCTGGCGCGGGAGCTGGGGATTCATCTGTCCGAACACGGCGGCACCGGCCAGGGAGTTATCGGCGCCCTGGCCGGGGTGGGCCTGCGCCTTACCGGCAACGACGGCCGGATCCGGGGCAAAATCTACCAGGGCGAGGCCGGTAAGATTCTCACCGTGGCTGAGCTTCTTAGCCACCCGCAGGTGGACTCAGTGCGCCAATTAAATGGCACACCGATACAGGATGAAGAGACTGTAGAGCTAGGCGAGAAAGTAAAGACCGTGTTGCTGGATCACCGCCGTGTGCTCTTGGTAGCCTCGGCAGATCCTGCCATAAACCGGGCCCGATGGCGCACCTGTATCAAAGAAGAACTGCGAAGATT